>JANMEE010000049.1:0-18255 GCA_031376645.1 Dolichospermum sp. OTE_75_concoct_329_sub
CTCAGCAACTAACTTTTTATGCAGATCAATCGCTGATGGTAATTTAAGTTTTTCGCCTTCTTTTTGAGTAGCTAAGATATCTATAACTTGAGCATTTGCCCAGTTGTAAGCGTGTCTAGCTACTCCAGATGCTTTACGAAAAGCTGTAACCTGTCCGTTATTTGGAATTAACGCGGTTTTGAATGATAAAAGCATTGATTCGACCTTTCAATGTTGTGTTACAGTATCTAGTATACCTGATACCCTAGGATTTGGCAATGCCTAAAACTAAATTTAAACCACAAAATCAAGTAGCTTACGATAAATCACCTTTGCAGTTTAAGGTGTTGCCTGGGGTCAGAGAAAAAATAAAAACCGTCCCTAACACAGCAGCAACGGTTAAGGGAATTTGTTGATCAACTAATTCAAGACTTGGACAAACAGTAACATAAGGCTAGTTATGGGGAGAAATTATCAAGCTGTTCCTACCCCGTCACTTCCAGAATTCGCGCTTCTTCTGCTTCAAAATCTAAAATCGGTTCTACTCCTTGGGGGAAAGTTGCCATAAATAAGACTTGCAAAGCCCGATTTTCTGGGTTTTTCTCTACAGACAATGTTTTTACCTCGTCTGATGATACCCACCGCACAGGCACAATTGACCGTTGAACGAGAAAGCTTTTATCGTCGTGCAGAACTTCCCAAGGTAAATGGGCGAGTTTTTCAGCCGTTGCGATCGCTAAAATGATTTTTGGACGCTGATATTGATTGATGAGTTTTTGTAACCATCTGTCACTGCCATCTAACCAGTTATACAGCCGTTTTCCTGTGACTGCGTAATCTCCCGCAAATGAGGAAACGTAATAATCTCTTTCTGCTATCTCAATTAAATCAGAGATTTCGCTCAAAGGGAGCTTTCTGGTTTCGTATTTGTTGTAATTATCAGTAAAGTACCGCAACTCCACATAATTACCGGCAACGGCTTTCAGGTCAAGGCGGAAAGTCTGCACGTTATGATTCTAAAATTTGGCGAATTTCCTCAATTGTGGCATTTTCTAACAACAATCGTCCACCGTTACTGCCGACAATCAGAACTTTATAAATCTTTTTACCTGATTGTTTTTGTTTATACTTTTGATACCATTTGCGGATTTGTTCAGCGATCGCCAAAGTTCCACCCACAAGACCAACTATAGTAGATACAGTGGTGATGACTGCCTCTTTTTTCACATCTTCCGAATCTACGGAATAGTTACCAGTTATACCTTTTATGGCTAAAAGTTCCTCTGTAGCTGTAATGGCATCTTCACCTGCGATCGCAAATTGAATTTCTGTCATAAATTTAGCTAAAAATACCTAACCTTCATCAATCATCATTTTACAATGTTGTGATAGGCACTCAATAATTTTCCAAAAGGTCTAATGTAAAGAATCATTTCTATAACTGCTGATTTAGCAATTAATAGAGATAACTTTTTATTTTGATACTGTGGATGTGTAAAAATTCAATTATGTTTATCAACACGAAAATAAATCTCTCCTGTTTACCTGCTTTTACTAAATTGAAGATATATAGAAATGTTAAACCTTTAATATTTGGTTTAATATTATCAGCATTGATTCCTGGTGTGGCCAAAGCAGAAACTGTCATGCAAAAAGTAGCACGGACAGGAGTATTAACTGCTGGTACAAGTAGGGATGCTTTACCCTTTGCATACTCTGACAAGCAAGGAAAATTGACTGGTTATTCTGTGGATATGCTGATTTTGATTCAGCAGCAATTAGAGAAAGAATTAGGCAAAAAAATTCAACTTAAATTAGTTGCAGTTACCCCAGCCGCAAGGATTCCTAAGATAATCAACCGACAAGTTGATATTGTCTGTGATGCTAGTAGTTTTACTTGGGAACGAGATAAAAAAGTTGATTTTTCAAGCAGCTATGGTGTCACAGGGACTCAAATCTTAATTAAGAAAAACAGCAATTTAGGTTCACCAGAATCTCTCATTAACAAGCGGATAGGTGTACTAGCTGGAACTACTAACGAACAAGCGATCAAGCGAATACAACCTAATGCTAAACTAGTATATTTGAAGACTAGAGCAGAAGGATTTGCTGCTTTGGAACAGGGTAAAATTGACGCTTTTGCATCCGATAGCATTCTTTTAGAAGGATGGTTACAAACAGCAAAAAATCAAGATAGTTTTGCAATTGTTCCCCCGCGTCCCTACTCACGAGAAGGAATTGCTTGTATGGTTCCTGAAAATAATTCTAAGTTTCTTGACTCAGTGAATTATTCTCTGATTAAATTTATGCAAGGATTTGTCAATAATAACCCTAAATATGTGGCGATTTTTGACCGTTGGTTTGGTTCTCAAGGTGCTGTGTATTTGAATCAAGATTTACGTGATTTAGCTGTGGAAACTATGCAATTGATGATAGAGTTTCATGAAGAGATTCCTCAGAAAGATTTGTAGTTATTAGTTAACAAAAATTCTCAGGCTTTAGATCGGCATCAATTTATTTAATCAGGTAAAGTTTCAACATATACCAAATGATGTTCGTTTCTTCTACCTGACCCAATTAATTTTGGCAACGTTGATAATAAATATACACTACATTATCGCCTGGATTTTTTTGTAAACAATCACCAAATAAACGTTCTGCATCTACTAATTTTCCTTGATTGTAAAGTAATAAAGCCTCTGCAAATATTGACAAAGTAGCTAATTTTTGAGATTTGATTTCTGGTAAATCTGCATCAAACACTTCATAAACTGTCACTGCTTGAGATTTACCTTTGACTTTGACTGTATCAATAATTCTCATGTGATAGTTACTAGGATTTTTTAATTTTGCATAAGTGTATTCGGTAATTAATAGAGATACGCCATAATTTTTTGTTAACCTTTCCACTCGAGAAGCTAAATTAACAGCATCACTAATTACTGTACTATCCATCCGATTTTTTCCACCCACAGTTCCTAACATTAAAGAACCTGTATTAATGCCAATACCAATTTTTATTTTAGGACGATTAGGGCTACCTCTGTTAGTATTATATTCAGCTAAAAGTTTCAGCATAGCAATACTAGCTTTAACGGAATTATCAGCTTCCCCACTAAATAAAGCCATAATTGCATCACCAATATATTTATCAATAAAACCATTATTTTCAGTAATAGCTGGTTCCATTACCGAAAGATAGGAATTAATAAATTTGAAATTATCTTCTGGTTTCATGGTTTCTGAAAGTTGGGTAAAATCGCGGATATCTGAAAATAGTACCGACATTTCCAGTTGGATTTGATCACCTAATTTAACATCAACTATGCTAGATTTATTTAAAAATTGCAGAAATTGGCGCGGGACAAACCGAGCATAAGATTCATTTTGATTAATTAGGTTATTATTAGCTAAACGTAAATCATTCTTTGCTTGATCATTCTCATTAAGAATTGCATTTAACACTAAAGTTGTCATGCCAATACAGGCCAGAAAAGACTGTAATAATAATAATGAAGTTGTGATGGATTTTTGAACAAAAGAACTATATCCTTGAACCGTACCAATTGCCACGATTACGGTAATAATCACTAGCAATAAAGTTGCACCTAATTCTTTAAATCTAAAGGCAGACCATACCAATAAAGGTACTAATAAATATTCTGCATTATGTCCGGTATAAATCATACCACTAATTACTAAAGTTAATAATAAAATGATGATAGCTTCTAACCAGAAACGATGTAATAAATGATTAAAAGAGATAATATTTTTATGCCATGCCACAATTAAAGGAGTAAAAATAAGAATCCCAAAAGCGTCACTTAACCACCAAGTCAGGGCGATTTCTGGATAAAGTTGCCAAGGGGCTTGACCAAAAATACACAATAATAATGGACAAAAAATAGCCACAGGTAAATGACTCAAAAAACAGCCATAAAGCATAAATTGAATGGTGTTTTGAGCTGTATTTAAAAAGTATTTATTAGCGGTTAAATATTCCATCCCATAGACTGAAATAACCTTTCCTGCTGTGACAATAACAACTATCAAGATGGTCAAAATTAAAGTGTTAGCACTTGTCCAAGCTTGATAAATCGTGTATTCAGCGATGAATACACCTATAAAAACCCCTAACCAGAGAGGATAACCCCAAATAGCAATTAACCCTACAGCAATACCTCCAGGAATCCAAATAGGAGTTGATCCAGTGTTAGGATAGGTTGTGAATGTGTGGGATAGTAAAGCTGTAATATAGTAGGCGATCGCTACTATAATCTGCTTCCACCAAGCAACTCGATGAAAGTTAAATGAATCTAATTGGGGATGAGGATTAAAAAATTTAAATCGTGATGGCATTTTTTTAATTCTTCAGTAATAGTAAATAGGTTGAGTTATAAAAGAAAGAACTACTCAATAAATATGTGAAAGAACATCAAAATATATTTCTTTTGTAAAATGGCTAAAACTCAACCCAAATAACTTATTACGGAAACTTTAAATATTTTGGTTATCTCCCGTCCATTTACTTGTCATCATCTTGCAAAGTTTCAATTAACAAATCTACTTGCTGCTGTCGCTGCTGCAAAAAACTGTCACATTCCCGTAAATACTCAACCGCAGTCGCAAATTCGGCAAATACATCCGCTAATTCTAATTCTCCTCCCTCAATGCGAGTGATAATAGTTTCAATTTCTGCTATCTTAGCTTCATAACTTCCCCCATTTGCGGGCATGGAATTAGCCGAATTATTCCGTTTAGCCATAAAATTTTCTCCCCAAATAAATGATGAATTTAAACAATAATACAACAATTGGCGGTATATATGAAGTCTGTATTGGTGTCACAGATGCTATTTCCGCAATTCAATATTGGCAGCAATTTGGCTATCATATTGGAGAAATAGGAGAATTAACCGCAGCAATAGCTTATCAGCTATACCGGGTAAATTCACCTTTACAGACTATTCGACTTTATCATCAAAATACAGATCATGGATTAATTCGCTTAATGATTTGGCAAAATCCCACATCTGCGGGTTTAGGTGTTAGTTCTATGAAAGTAAAGGGTAATCGTTGGGCTACTACCTTGACTGCTGATCTATTAGGCATTTTAAATCATGCAGAAGCAGCAAAAGCAGTTAGGGAAAATATTATTTACACTCAACCTCACTGGGAAGTAATTTACAACAAAGATCAAAAAAGTCGTCCTTTTGTAGAACCTGTGGTGGGAGTGAGAGAAATGCTATTACTTCAACCATTAACTCGTCAAGTTTTATTTCAACGCTTTGGTTATAATGTTCCTGATTATGGACATATTAATCATCATGCAGCTTTGCAAACCAGTCAGTTTACTCATGTAGGAATAGTTGTTCAAGATGATAGTAAGGAGATTCTTAAATTCTATGAAGAAGTTTTAGGGTTATTGCGTGTGCGTGATGATATAGAAACGACTTATGAATCATCTTTAGCAGGAAGAGAAATTTTTGAACTTAATCCAGGGGAAAAATTTATAGTTACGGCTTTTGATGATCCTCGGTCTTCTCAAACTGACCTTATGGCAGCACGCAGTGGTAGACTTTATATTATTCGGTTTTCCGAAAATATTATCTTAGAATCACGCTTTGTAGATGCCAAACCTGGAAGTTTAGGAATGTGTCTTTATACTTACCAAGTCCAAGGAATAGAAACTTATTTTCAACGAGTGCGAGAAAGTACAGCAACACAAATTACAGAAATTGTTAGTAATGAGTTTGCCCAAAAGAGTTTTTCTTTTATTGCACCTGATGGTTATTTTTGGAATATAGTGGAAGGCAGGTAAATACAGCACTTCCTCCTATTATGAGGTAAATCATAGCCCCCTCCTCGCAAGCGGGGAGGGGGTTGGGGGTGGGGTTTAGTTACCAATTTAAATATTTTGAAAATTTAAGGAAATATACCATGCAACCACAATCTCAACTAGTAGATGTTCAAAAATGGATTAAAACCCGTGCTTCTCTAGATGCTAACGAATCTAATTTTCTGAGTTGGACAGGGAATATTTATAGTTTTATTCCTGGAGAAAAACGACAATTATTATTTAAAATTGTGGGAATGAGCGTGAGTCGTTGTATTGCTACTGATGAAAATAATTGGGATTTTACTTCTAGAGAATTAACTTATTACCTCAACCCAGAAACAAAAGAGATTTTACATAAATGGGAGAACCCTTGGACAAAAGAAATAGTTCCAGTCATGCACGTTGCTAATAGTCCTGTTCAGGGTCAATTTAAAGGTAAACTACCTGTGCAATTAGAAGGAGAAAAAACTAATTTTATCTTTGATATCTTTCCTAATTATCCCAATCCTTTAATAGAAAATCCTGAATTTGCTGATTATTGTTCAGGAGAAATTTACCAAGCAGCAGAATTATTTAAAATCTCTGTTCCTACAGTAGATTTAGAGAATTTAGAATTAAATTCCGTGACACAATTAAGCCTATCTTGGGATAGAATTGGACAATGGTTGCCCTGGATGAAAATGGGTAAGTATCCTGGTTATTTAATTTATAGTGCTACAGGTAATAAAGTTAGCAATTTTACAAAATTACACCCAATTTTACAACAGGAAATAAATACTCGCGTTCCTTTATATAAAGCAGCACCAAAAAGTTATATTGAGGGAGAAGATATGACATCTTGGCTTTATTTTCAAAAGCATTTTTGGGCATATTTAGCTGGAGAAACATTCCCCATAGCAGCAGCAGAGGAAGTTTAATTAATTACAACTTCTGCATATTGTGACTAAGAGGATCAAAATTTCGAGGAAATTTGGTGCTTTCATCATAATATGCGCGATGTAAATTCGCTCCATACAACTTAGTATAATGCAGCCTAGCACCTCGAAGATTTGCTTCAGCGAGATTGACACCAGATAAATTTGCTTTAGTCAAATTTGCCTTTGCTAAATTCGCGCTACTCAAATTTGCTCCCCAGAGTTTAGCTTTAGCTAAGTTAGCTTCACTTAAATCTGCTCCCCATAAATTAATTCCTGGTAAATAGGCATTAATTAGTTTAGCCTTGACTAATTTACCACAAACAAAATATCTTTCACCTGCAAGATAACGCCGTTTTAGTTCCTCAGTTTCCATATCTTGTTAACCTACTTGAGCAACAAAACCTCTATCTTCAGAATACTTCCTAAGTTGTTTGTTGGGATTTTATCAGCACAAAAATTTTTGCCTATGTAAACTTATATAGTATTATTAAACACGAGTAAATTAATAATACTTCTACGAATGCCCCTATTTTACACATAAAAAACGCCTGAGTTATTAACCCAAGCGTTCCCCGTATAACTTTTTACCAATTCACTATAATTGTGACATTTGAAACCTGCGACTCAAATAACAGGAAGTATAAGTAGCACCAGGGAAATTGTAACAAATATAATATGAAGTGGTATCACTCCTTGCATTTGTTAAGGATATCCCTTTTAAAACCAAATGGCTAGTGTATATAGTGACACTTTCTTAACTGACCATAGTTAAAAATGAATCTTGGTAGATAGTAGCTAATAAAACATTGCTGAATATTAAATAGCGCAGTATTTCCGTAGTCAAATGCCAGCAATGATTTAAAATGTATAATAGATAGTGTTTTAGATTTTTGATAAAACAATAAAATAACAAGTATAAAATTTACAAAAAACAGTTATGGCACTAAAACGGTTTATTATTGAAATGGGCATGGGTGTAGACCAACACGGACAAGAACCGACAGTAGCAGCAGCAAGAGCAGTTAGGAATGCGATCGCTCACAATGCCTTACTTGGTATTATGGAAGTAGCAGGATTAAAAGATCCCAATGAAATGATTATTGAAGTGAAAGTTGCAGTTCCCTACCCTGAACAAGTCAGGGAAGCAGAAGTATTAGCTGTTCTTCCTTTTGGTCAAAAAACGCTCATATTAGAAGCAGGGGGAATGGTAGTTGATGGTTTAGCAATTGCTTCTCTCAACGATAAAAATGACGAAATGTTAATAGCTGTAGCCGCAGTTACAGTTTTTGTAGAAGTTGGATAATTAACCTGAAAATATTCATTTTATGAGCTAAAGTAGAAGTATTGGGATTATCTCTGGCAGTAATTTTTCTAAATTATACATCTACAAAACTCCAGTGAAAATGTCTCAAGAACCTCAAAAATCACCTCAAATCCAAGAAGTAATTGGACTCAAAGCGCAACACTTTGCCGACTTAATTAGAACCGCACAATTAATTTTTGATCCGACTGCGGGAGTTACTGGCAGAAATGTAAAAATTGATTGGCAAGATTTTGGTATTCCTCGGAATATAGAGAATAATCTCAGAATTATTGGTGAAGAGTTTCAATATGCTTCTCCCCATATCCCAGTTGATATTATCTGGGGTAAATTAACGACAGAAACTCGAATTTGGTTTTTGGAAAATAAAGACCAATTGTGGCAATTTGAAGAAATTTTACCTGCAATTGATGAAGACTAACTATTGCCAAAAATACTTTTTTATAGTAGGATATATAAATTTTGTATCCTACTTATTTACTAGAAAATCAAGTTTATGAAAATCATAAATTCTCAGGTTTTATTAGTCTCTTTGTCTTTGATAATGCCTATAATAACTCCGGCTTTAAATAAGTCTAGTATGGCTTTGGCAGCAATTACAACAAAATATGATCAGTCAATTATTAATCAGCAAATAGTTGTTAATAAGAGTGAATTTGGAGTGAAGATAGTCAGCGCAGAAGGGAAAGTGAATTTTTTCCCAACAACTACAGTTCCCTTAAAAGAAGGTGATGCTTATGGTTGGAGAATTACACTTGATAACTATCAAGGTAACGTCAAAGATAAAGTCAAAGGTAAAGTTAAATGGCGCGAAGTTTTAACTTTACCACAAGCTCCCGAAACTTGGACAACAGAAAATAATAAAAATTTCTCTATATCAAAAGATGGAAAAACCGCAACTTCCACGCGTACAGTAACACCTGTTAATGGTGTAATTGAAAATTTTTGGACTATTGCTACTGGAGATCCTTTGGGTAAACATCAAATAGAAGTCTATATTGGTGAACGTTTAATTGGTACTTTTGTATTTGAAATAGTCCCGTTTTAAAATGACAGTTTTGTGCTAAATGTAAACATAGTATATTTTTTAGAAACTAATTATGTCAATCACATCTTACATTTTTCTAGCTGGTGCTAGTCGTGGTGTTGGTCAAGAAATTGCTAAATATTTGACAGCACAACAAATTCAAGTTAAGGCACTTTTAAGAACAGAAGCTGCTGCTGTGGAAGCGAAAGCAATGGGTATTTATCCAGTTTTAGGAGATGCGTTAAATGTGGCTGATGTGGAACAGGCAATTTTAGGAGCTGAACCTATTCAAGCCGTTATCAGTACATTAGGGGGTTTACCTACAGATAATATCAAACCTGATTATATCGGTAATAAAAACCTCATTGATGCCGCAGTAAAAGCGGGAATACAAAAGTTTATTCTGGTAACTTCTATTGGTAGTGGTGATAGTGTTGCTGCTTTACCTCCCCAAGCTTTAGAAGCACTCAAACCAGTTTTAATTGAAAAGGAAAAAGCAGAACAATATTTAATTTCCAGCGGACTTAACTATACAATTATCCGTCCTGGTGGTTTAAAATCAGAACCAGCAACCAATAACGGAATTATCACCGAAAATTCCCAAATTGTGGGGACTATTCATCGTGCAGATGTTGCCCAATTAGTTTGTCGCTGTTTAAATTCTGCTCATACTAATAATAAGGTTTTTTCAGCCATAGATCGGAATATGATATATCCTGGATTACCGGAGTTTGTGGAATTTAATTTAGATTAGTTGCTGTTGATTTTGAGGACCAAAGTCCTCACTACTAACTAAATTTAAGCGGAAAATACTATTCGGAAACCGCACATTCTTAAACCACCGTCTGCTTCGTTCCAGCTTCTACTAGCACTGCGACAAAGTTCTGCACTAAAATTCCATGCACCACCTCTTAAAACTCGACGATGTTGATCACCGCTATCTTCCCATACACTACCATCTGTAGGTGCGCCGTCATAGTTATTATGCCAAGAATCTGCACACCATTCCCACACTAAACCGTGCATATCATATAAACCAAAAGCATTAGCAACTTCAAAATAACCAACATTAGTTATTTCTTTCCGAAATCTACTTTTTGGTTCTACAGAATAAGTATCACTACCACTACAGTTAATTAAATCAGAAGTAATTGTTTCTCCAAAATGAAAAGATGTGGTAGTTCCCGCACGACAAGCATACTCCCATTCTGCTTCACTAGGTAAACGATATTGTCTCCCAGTTTTAATTGCCAATCTGGCACAAAATTCCACAGCTTCATACCAAGAAACATTTTCTACTGGCAGATTTTCACCTTTGAATTTTAATGGATAAGGGGGCAATGCTTGTTTAACTTCAGGTAAGGCTGCTACTGTTCTCCACTGTAATTGAGTAATAGGATATTTACCCATAAAAAATGATGGAACTATGACTTGATGTTGAGGACGTTCATCATCATCACCCTCACAACTTAGAGAACCCATGATAAAATTTCCATTGGGAATTGATACCATTTCTAAAGTTGTATTTCTGCCTAATTCTTCGGCAAAATATTTAGTATTACGTCTATCACGGTTAACTTCTCTCCCAGAAGTATCTACCGTAATAACATAATAATCAAAGTTGTATAAGGGAGGTAAGGGAACAGTAATTTTTATTGGAGTTGGTGTTAATGGTGGTTGAGGAAAGGAAGGAAATTTGATGGCTACGGGAGATTTAGGAAAGTTTAAATCATCCAAAACATCCATTGCTGACTGATATCTATCATTAGCAAAATGTTGCAGTAATTTATCTAATATTTGCTTTAATTCATCGCTAATAGTAATTTTTTTGATTCGTAAACGTTCTTCCCATAACCATTTAGCATTCATAGGATCATAAAGATGATCTTGAAGTTGTCCATAATCATCTTGTAATGGTAAATCTTGAGTTAATAACCGCACACAAGTGACACCCAAAGCATATAAATCACTCGCTTGACAAGCAAACCCGGCCATTTGTTCTGTTGGTGCATAACCAAGGGTATAAATAGCTGTAGCTTGTCTAGCTATACTGGTTTGAGTAACTTGTTTCGCACCTCCAAAATCAATTAAGACAGGTTTTTTGTCACTATCCCGACGCACAATATTTTCTGGTTTAATATCGCGGTGAATCACATTATGTTTGTGAACAAAATCTAAAACTGGTAACAAGTCAGCTAAAAATTGCCGAACTTCGGTTTCACTATAAGCTTGATTTTGCAGTTCTTCTAGCAGAGTTTTACCAATAATAAATTCCTGCACTAAATATAAACTAGAACCTTGTTCAAAGTAAGCTAAAAGTCTCGGAATTTGGGAATGATTTTCTCCCAAATCATACAATCTAAAAGCTTCCTCTTTGAAAAATTCTGCCGCTTTAGCACGTTGTTCAGTTCCTTGAACTTGAGGAAAAAATTGCTTAATTACACAAGGTGCATTCAGTCTATCTACATCTTCAGCAGCGTAGGTTCTGCTAAACCCACCTTCACCTAATAACCTCAAAACCCGGTAACGGTTTCGCAGCAATTCTCCAAAATTACTTTCTTGACAACTCTGGCAAGATTGAGAGGTTTTCGGGTTGAAGGGGTTGGAGCAATTGGGATTTTGGCAAATTTGCATGAATGTTGAAAAAATAGCATCTTGTCAAAATTCAGCCCCAATATTATTAAGTTGTCAAAACGATATTTATTACTGTGAGAAAAAATTAGTCAAAACCTAAATTAGTTTGTGTGGGGAATGTGAAAAATTTAAGAATTGAAAGTTTAATAAGTTAGAAAACTGACTCTATATGCGCGCACAGATTCCTATTCTAATATAATAGAATCAATTGCTAAATTTGTCAAGCAATTATTCAGAAATATTTTGGTTTCCTGACTTTTACAAGAAATGGATATTTTCTGATTCTTCTTATTTATAAAAACATGATCAGCGGCAGAAATCTGTACTGTTTGTTGCACAGATTCTCACTGTTTTTTGAATATATAGTAGGGTGTGTTAGGCATAGCCGTAACGCACCCTCAGCCCAATTAACGGTGCGTTACGCTGTCGCTGTTTTTTGAAGATATAGGAATAGTATTTGAATTTTTAAAACTCTAAGTATTTGTAGGGTGTGTTAGGCATAGCCATAACGCACCCTACGTAAAATAAAATCACATATTTCCTATCGTTGCTAGGAAATATGTATCATTTTATAACTATATTCACAACTTTTTTAAATTTCTGATTTAACCTAAAGGTAGATATTATAGACCTATTGATCAGACAGATACATCAAAAAATACTGATATTAAGGATGACTTATGGATACTCTGGCAATAAATTATAAACTGGAGATAAAAATGTCTTGAAGGGCGGGGAAACTCCGCCCCTACAGATGTTTAAACTTGACAATTCAACTCGCCGGCTTTTTTCGTAAAACGGCGATTTTCTCGATAATCTACCCGACAATCTATGACTGCTGGAACATCTTGAGCGAGCGCTTCTTTAAGTAAAGGAATAAAATCTGCAACAGATTCCACTCGATAACCTTTTAATCCCATACTTTCGGCAAATTTGACAAAATCAGGATTACCAAAATGGACAAAAGAAGAGTTACCTGGACCAAATTGATTTTCTTGTTTCCACTCAATTAAACCATAACCACCATCATTAAAAATCAGAGTTACAAATGGTGTTCCTACTCGCAAAGCTGTTTCTAATTCTTGGCAATTCATCATAAAACCACCGTCACCAGTAGCAGCCACAACTTTACGATTGGGATAGACTAATTTTGCGGCTAATGCACCAGGAATAGCAATACCCATGGCGGCAAAACCATTAGAAATAATGCAAGTATTGGGACTATGACAATGATAATGTCTAGCAATCCACATTTTATGAGCGCCGACATCAGAAATAACAATATCATCTGGTCCCATAACTTGCCGCAAGTCATAAATTAGTTTTTGCGGTTTAATAGGAAATTCATCATCCTGGGCATATTCTTCGTAATCAGCGCGAATATCAGAACGCAAACTAATAGAATAGGGGTTAGGTTTGTTTTTTCTATCTGCTAATTTTAATATTTCATTCAGGGAATCAGAAATATCTCCAACTATTTCTACTTGAGGAATATAACTACTATCAATTTCCGAAGAAGTTGCCGCAACATGGATAATGGGAATTGTCCCTTCAGGATTCCATTTTTTGGGAGAAAATTCAATTAAATCATAGCCAATTGCTATAACTAAATCAGTATTATCAAAGCCGCAAGTAATAAAATCTCGTTGTTGTAATCCCACAGACCAAAGTGCTAAGGGATGAGTATAAGGAATAACACCTTTACCCATAAAAGTATTCACAACAGGAATATTCATTTGGGTAGCAAATTGCGTAACTGCATCACTAGCTTGGGCGCGAATTGCTCCATTCCCGACTAAAATTATGGGATTAACGGCTTGGGAAATTGCCCCAGCAGCAGCGCGAATACTGGCAAAAGAAGCATAAGTTTTTTCGCTATTATCCTTATTTAAAGGTTTGCCTTCTACAGGCATAGCGGCGATATTTTCAGGTAAATCAATGTGAACAGCACCAGGTTTTTCAGTTTGCGATCGCTTGAAGGCTTTTCTCACAACTTCAGGTGTAATACTTGGTCTGACAATCTGCTTATTCCACTTAGTAACTGGTGCAAACATAGCCACCAAATCTAAATATTGATGGGATTCAATGTGCATTCTATCCGTTCCCACCTGGCCAGTAATAGCGACTAATGGCGCACCATCTAGATTAGCATCTGCCACCCCAGTCATCAAATTAGTTGCCCCAGGACCAAGAGTAGAAAGACATACTCCCGCTTTACCTGTTAATCTACCATAAACATCAGCCATGAAAGCTGCACCCTGTTCATGACGAGTAGTAATAAATTGAATTGATGATGTTTTTAAAGCTTCCAAAACGTGCAAATTTTCTTCACCAGGCAATCCAAAAACATATTGAACTCCTTCATTTTCTAAACACTGTACTAATAATTCTGCGGTATTCATTTGTTTTCCTCAATATTAAAAAATCTGAAAATCACGAGACACACGCGAAAATAAAAACAACTCATCTGCGTTTATCTGCGTCCATCTGCGTTCAAAATACACAATCATTTCACCCAAACAGTTTTGATATTCACAAATTCATGAATACCTTGAATACTCAACTCTCGTCCATAGCCAGAACGCTTAATCCCGCCAAAAGGTAAACGGGGATCTGATTTAACCATGCTGTTAATAAATACTGCACCAGCTTCAATTTCTTGAATTAGGCGATTTTGTTCTTCTAAATTTGTTGTCCATGCACTTGCACCCAAACCAAAGGGACTATCATTAGCTAACTTAATTGCCGCTTCGATATCAGGAACTCGGAATAATAATGCCACAGGCCCAAAAAATTCTGCTTGGGCAATTGGTGTATCTACAGGAATATCTATGATAATTGTAGGCGGATAAAAGTTCCCCAGCATTTCTGTTAAAGGATGTCCACCTGTGAGGACAATACCCCCACTTTTGACCGCATTTTTCACTTGTTCGTCTAATTCTTGGAGAATATCAGGAGTGGCCAAGGGTCCCAAATCGGTATCTGGTAACATCGGATTGCCAATTTTCAGGGCTTGAAATTTTTCTAACAGCAGTTTTTCAAATTGATCAGCAATAGCATCAGCCAGAATAAAGCGTTTAGCAGCAATACAAGACTGCCCATTATTTAACATCCGTGCTGCTACTGCGGTAGATACTGCTGTTTCTAAATCAGCACTTTCTAACACAATAAATGGGTCACTGCCACCCAATTCTAAAACAGTTTTTTTGATTTGTTTGCTAGATGCAACAGCGAGAGATATTCCGGCTGGTTCACTACCTGTGAGAGTAGCGGCTTTGACTCGATCATCAGCCATTAAATCGGCAACTTGAGCCGCACCGATTAACAATGTTTGAAATACACCAGCGGGAAAACCCGCACGGTTGAGAATATCTTCAATTGCCAGGGCGCACTGTGGCACATTAGAGGCGTGTTTGAGTAGCCCCGCATTGCCCGCCATTAGTGCTGGTGCAGCAAACCGAAAAACCTGCCAAAATGGAAAATTCCAAGGCATGACGGCGAGAATTACCCCTAAAGGCTGATATTTTACAAAGCTATGACTAGCATCAGTTTTGATGGTGACATCAGCTAGAAAATTAGGCGCATTTTCAGCATAATAACGACAAACAAGAGCGCATTTTTCAACTTCAGCGATCGCTGCCTTTAATGGTTTACCCATCTCCAGAGTCATCAATTTCCCGAAATCTGCCTTTTCTTGGTCTAAAATGGTCGCTGCTTGTGATAACCAATGCGATCGCTCGATAAAACTCGTCTGACGGTATTTTTCAAAAGCCTTTCCTGCCATATCTAGTTTAATAGCAATTTCTCCATTTTTTAGCGGCTCAAAGGTTTTGAGCGTTTCCCCAGTGGTGGGATTAATGGTAGCTATAGCCATGATTTGACCTCCCATTTAAAATAGTTTGGGGTAGCTTACAGAAGGTAACACGAAAATTGAATTACGGACAAAATCAAAATATGAATTTGTTTCCCACTCCAGGCACAGAACCTAAGAGTTTGGGAGATGGAATTTTTGCCTTTTATACTTCGATTCACTAATGCCAAATAAGTTGTAATTAAATCCCGCCTTCCGTACCTTCAAATGTTACACATTAATAAAAAATTGAGTTATACCACATCTTTATCTATGTTCATCAGCGTCCAATTATTCTTGACATTTTATTCTATACAACTTCATATTAATTTGGTATAAGTCTTGTACTCCTCCCGCGTCTGTGCGTGAAGAAAATATTTTCAATCAAAATTAAACCCCCCACTAAAAACTTAGCAGAGGGAATAATCAAACCTTACACTTTAGGTTTAAAAGTCGAAGCAACATGAAGTTCCTTCAATTGTTTTGCGTCCACATTTGCAGGAGCATCTGTTAATAAACAACGAGCTTGTTGAGTTTTGGGGAAAGCAATTACATCACGAATTGATTCTTCTCCAGATAATAACATTACTAAACGATCTATACCGTAAGCAATACCACCATGAGGAGGAGTACCATATTCAAAAGCTTCCAACAAAAAGCCAAATTTACTTTGTGCTTCTTCGGTTGATAAACCAATCGCTGTAAACACCTGTTCTTGAACTTCTCGCTGATAAATTCGCAAACTTCCACCACCAACTTCAAACCCATTTAAGACTAAATCATAAGCTTGAGCGCGGGCGATTTTTAAATCGCTGATATCATCAGGATGAGGTGCTGTAAATGGGTGATGTAATGCTTCTAAACGTTTTTCATCTGCATTCCATTCAAACATAGGAAATTCTGTCACCCACAGGAAGTTAATTTTATCTTTTTCAATTAACTTAAATTCCTTAGCTACAAATTGACGAATTCTATCCAATGTTTTATTAACAGTGACTGTATCAGCAGCCGCAAATAATAACAAATGTCCAGCTTTTGCACCTGTTCTTGTTAAGATTTCTTGCTTTTGTTCCGGTGTTAAATTGTCTTTAATTGCGCCAATGGTGTCAATTTCGCCATTTTCCCGAACGCGGACATAAGCTAAACCTTTCGCACCAGCTTCTGCGGCTTCTCGGAAAATATCGCCACCTGGTTTAATGCGAACATTAGAAATAGCATCGTTACCGTTAGGAATGGGAAGAATTTTCACAATCCCACCGTTAGAAACAGCTTCTCGAAACACTTTAAAACCCGAATCTTTTAAAACGTCGGAAACATCAACTAATTCCAAACCGTAGCGGGTATCAGGCTTATCACTTCCGTAGCGGTTCATAGCTTCTGCATATGGAAGACGAGGAAAAGGACGAGGTAAATCAATTCCTTTAACGGTTTTGAAAATATGACAAACTAACTTTTCGTTGAGTTCAATAATTTCATCTTCAGACATGAAACTCATTTCCATGTCTAATTGTGTAAACTCTGGTTGTCTGTCGGCGCGTAGATCTTCATCCCGGAAACATCGCGCCACTTGATAGTATCTATCCATTCCCGATACCATCAATAACTGTTTGAATAGTTGGGGTGATTGCGGTAAAGCAAACCATTCACCTTCATTCACACGACTGGGAAGAATATAATCTCGCGCACCTTCGGGGGTAGAACGGGTGAGGATGGGGGTTTCAATTTCGATAAAACCTTCTAAGTCTTCCAGGTAGCGGCGCATGGCTTTGATGACTTGATGACGCAATTGCATATTTTGCGCCATGCGTTCCCGTCGCAAGTCCAAATAACGATATTTTAACCGCAAGTCTTCCCGCACGTTTTCTGTGTCTGCGGTGGAAACTTGGAAAGGTAACTGTTTACGGACGGCGTTGAGTAGTTCTATTTTATCAGCGTAGATTTCGACTTCACCAGTGGGAAGCCGGGGATTGAGAGATTCTGGAGGACGCTGGGTAACTCTACCAGTGATTGCCACAACGTATTCATTTCGTAGCGTGTTAGCTTGTTCATAGGAATCTGGGGTGCGCTGGGGGTCGCTGACGATTTGGACAATACCAGAGCGATCGCGCAAATCTAAGAATATCACACCACCGTGATCGCGGCGACGGTCTACCCATCCGTAAAAGGTAACAGTTTCACCAATATGTTCTTTTCGGAGTTCGCCGCAATAGTGAGTTCGCATAATAGTTAGTTCTTTGGTTCCGGGCTAGGTTGGGTAAATGTCAAGGCTTTCCCATTATCTAGCATCAATAGTCATTGTAGTAGTTTTAGTTCTAGAAAAATTGCCAATTGATGATTTTCCGTCTTTATTTTTAAAATACTATGTTTTTATGTTTACAGCAGGTATACTCGGTAGCCCTGTTAGCACCAAGAATGTAAAATTTTCACGTTAGAGAACTCCACAAAAAACATGAACTGCTTGCAGCAGAGCTAGTTCCCTCCGGGACGCTCTCGCGTTCGCTATCCCATAGTAAGCGTTAAGCGTGAAAATTTCCACAAACCATTTTCAATGTCATTCCCGCAAAAGCGGGAATCCAGATTGTCTCATGGAACATAAATAATTTCTGGATTCCCCTTCCCCGTTTTCACGGGGACAAGCTTCAGGGGAATGACATGAAAACAGGATCAATCATTCTATGGAGTTCTCTTA
>JANMEE010000092.1:0-16782 GCA_031376645.1 Dolichospermum sp. OTE_75_concoct_329_sub
ATCTATAAAACGAATAGATTCCATTGCCTGTTTTACGAGATTTGTGGTAATTTTGAGCGTAAAGAGAGGAATCAATAAAATACTAGCACCAATATCTTTAAGAGGTCGTCTAGCTGCAAAAAATTTATATTTACCGAAGAGGGATTCAACAACATCACTAGTACCAAGTAGAACTTGATCTACCGGAATTTGATTAGTTTCAAATGTTAAATATTCAATAATTTTTTCATGAAATTTTTGTCCTCTTGGAGTCAAAGAATCAACAGAGATAGTTTTCAACCATTCTTCTAGAGATTGGTGAATGTAAACCTTGAGTTTTTAGTTGTTTTTGCACAGAATGAATTTGAGTAAATATTTCGGTATACGTATCAATATCCTGTTCATAATTAAAGAGCCAACCAAATTTCTTATAAAAACTTCTCCGTCCTAAATCAGAATATTGACAAACAATTTCTTCATGAGCAACGCACAATTATTTACCTAAATGTTTCCTAAAAGCTTCAGTAAATTCCTGACGGTTATCATAAACCAATGGTGTGAGATTTTTGAGAATATTGAAAATATCTACATCCAAAGTAAAGCTTAGTAAAAATAGTGCTTCATTGTCTAAATTATAGGTAGTGCTAATTTGAGAAAAATCTTGATATTTTTCATATTTTATGACTTTTATTGCCCATTTTATCAAAATATCAACGTTATGATAACGAGCTTTAGTTCTTTGTTTAGGAGGGATGAGAAAATATAATTTTGTCTGCTGAACAATGCAGCCAAGTTAAGCTGCATTGTCGCAGAAAACTTTGGAATCTTTTATCTGGTAATAGCTCTTTTTTAAGGAGATTAGCCATTTTATGGGTAATATCATAAGTGAGAATAACTCCCGGATTCTCTTCTTTATATAAATTTATTCCTTTCTTGATATCACTTCCCCAATCTGATATTATTTGTACAGGTGTCCCTACACATTCTGCTAATTTTTTTAACTTTTCTAATATCACCGTACCAGGTGATTTATCCATAATTTCTAAACTGAGGACTTCAACATCTTCAATGTTGTAAACTTCTGACCTCTTCTTTAACAATTCGGGTGAATTTTTCCCCAGATATACCTAAAATAACTAGACATTTTGCTGCTCCTAAGTAGGTAAAGAGAAAAATTTAAAGGTATGTGACGAAATGTAAATTCAATGAATGCCTTGCAAATAGGTTGTTTCACGGTTTTTACAAAACTAAACATATATCGTTTTTCTTATGTTTACCTACTTAATTCTATAGTCCTCAAGGCAATCGCTATTAATGTGATTCGTGAGTTTTAGGCGATGCCTGCGGCGAGCGGAGCTATCGCTTAAATAATAATTTATCTATTTTTGTGTCGCTACAATCACCTGTGCTTCTCTCAAGACCTTATCGCCGCATAAATAACCCCGCACTACTTCCTGAATCACCGTATTTTCTGTGACATCTGCCCTTGATTGACGACCTACAGCATACATTATTTGGGAGTCAAAGGGTTTGCCCTGAGCGACAATAGGAACAACACGGCGTTGTTTGAGTATTTCTAAAAGCGATCGCCTAATTAACTCCACTCCCTGCTGATTACTGGTGAAAATTTCCGTTAATGATTCTGACATTGGTAATTTTTCTGGCTCACTAGCTTGGGTATAATTACCATTAATCCAATCTAATAGCTTTTCCCAGAATCCTTTTTGTATTAATGGTTTTGAGTTTGAAGTAGTAGATAATGCTTCTAGTTCTTCTTGCCAATAAGTACAAGCCTGATCTAAAGCATCCATAATCCCTAGTAAATCTTTGAGGAGTTTCTCCTGCTGCTGCTCAAATTTTCCCGATGCCTGTTTTTGAATTTCTTCCAAACGTGTTGGCATCTGTTCTTGCTCTGTTCGAGTTATTGCCAATGCCTGTACCAGAGCATCTTGAGTAGAATGTAATAATTTACCCTGTTGCTTAACTTCATGGCGGAGAGCAGTCCATTCGGACACCATTTGATAGGGATTAAAGGCATTAGCAGATAATGGTGGTTCGCCTAAATATTCAGGGGGTACTTGTTCTGATTGTAAATAATCTAGAAATTTGGCAAATAAAGCTTCTTTGTCATTGGTCATTAGTCATTGGTAATTAGTAATTGGTCAATAGTTAGTGGACATTATAGCAGTATGCACTCTTTGTGAGATACAGTCAGTAAATCGCAAAGCCTGTAGGGGCGGGGTTTCCCCGCCCTCGATAGTATTGCTATATCAATTATTTAAAATGTCGCACGAATTAAATCATCTAAGCTAACTTCTAATTGAGTTAGGGCTTTTTCTCGCAACTGTTTTAATATCTCTGGATTCAGTTCTGCTTTTAGGGGACGAACTTTCAAAAAATCCTCATATTGACTAGTCTCTCCTTTGCGAAGTACCTCGTAAGCTCCGCGAATTGCCTTAAAATCTTCTGGATGAGTGTGAGCAGGGAATTCACGTAGCTTGGTATGATACGCCGCTTTAATTTGAGCGCTGGTTGCTCCTGGTGAAATTCCTAAACGTTCATAGTGATCAGGCATAAATAATTTTTAATTAAGATGACATCAATTGGACTATCAGTTCTTATCTGCGTTTATCTGCGTTTGTCTGCGTTCAAATACCTTTGATATCTGACTTTTAAAGCAATTCCTGAAAACCTGCTTTTTTTCTACCCTTGCGTTTTTTAGATGTAGATGACGAGTTTCTAAAGATAGAATCTAAATCTATTCCATCTTCTTCGTCTTCTTCATCTTCATCATCTGAGAAATCAGGCATATTGTTTAACATCATTTTTTTGAGTTCTGGAAGCATCCGTTCAAACTCCGCTTGAGGCATTTTGTTGCCAAATAATTTTTTAATCATCCCTTCTAATAAATCATCAACGTCTGATATATCCAGATTGTCAAATCGCTCTGGATCTGGCATGGCACTCTGAGTTTCTCTATCATTAACAAATGCCTGTTCTTCTCGAAATGCTTGTAAAGCTTTGGCATCTTGTAAACGACGGGCTAATTCAAATCCCTGTTGTTTTAATTGTTCATAGTTTGGGTGATCAATGTCGTAGGTAGTGGCTTTAGCTAATAACAATAAAGGATTTTGAGGTTCTCGACGTAGTGCTTCATCTAAGAACGGGATAAGGGTTGTAATTTCGCCAAAACGGCGGGATTGAAGTTGAATATTTGCCAGAGCGTTGCCTGGTTGGGGCATGGTGTCGAGGTAGAAACGCACGGGAAGCTCTAGTTTTTTGGGACTATTTTCTCTGACGGCTAAGATAACTAAATTGGCAACTTTAGCTTCTGGGTGTTCTATGGATAGGTTGATTAACTTTTGCTGATACTTGCTGATTAGAGCGGCAATGCCTTTTTCTCGTTTGGCAAAGAGTTGGATAGAAAGAGCGATCGCTTGCAATACAGAAATTTGTTCTTGACCTGCTAATCTTTGGAGAATAGTATCCCATACTTGGGCTGCGGCTTTTTGGTCTAATGAAACCCGACCACCGGAATTAGGCGGACTTTGGACTGAATTCACGAAGATCTGACAAGCACGGACACCCGGATCTCTCGGATCTTCTGCCTCTACAAAACGGCTAAATAAGGGATAACTTAACGTAGAGAGAGCATCTACCCAAGGCAATGTTTCTACTTCAGGTTCCATATTCACGTCGTCAAAATACTTGCCAAATTTGCGCCGAGCTTCATTGAATGCTTGTCTGTTATCTAGTCTTTTCCAACAGTGCAGCAACATTCCATAAGCTTCTCCATACCGACATCCATTTTCTATAGCTTGGGTCAGCAGTGCGATCGCTTCATTATAATTTTCGTCTCCTGCTTGAATTAATCCCTTGCGTGCCAGCACTTCTGGCGATGTCGGACAGATCCGTTCTGCTTGTTGCACAGATCCAAAAGCTGCGCGGGAGCGATCTATTGCCATATAAGCATCTGCCATCCAGCAGTGGAGATGTGCTTGGGTTGCTTTCAATCGTTGTGCAGGCCATTCTTGAGGTTTTCGTTTCGCTTCCTGGTCTAACCACTTCAGAAACCGTGTCAACAGTCGTGGACGTTCTTGATCGTTATCATTGGCATCGAAAACTTCTAAGAGATTGATTGCCAATTGGGGGTTAAAGGGTTGCTCTGTCAACAATGGCTGCCAGAATAGTTCAGCACAGTTTGGTTCTCCTTGATTCAGTGCTTGTTGTCCGGCTAGGGTAAACAGCAGTGGACGGAGACTTTCTAGTTCTGGAAAATTTGGGGAACGTCGCTCCATCTTCAATAGCAAATGGGCGGCATTATGGTAATTATCTTGGTCAATCAGTTGCAACATTCGCAATACTGCTAATGCCTGTTGGCTATTTTTATCTACTGTTGTTCGTGGATTTATAGATTGCAGGAGTTCTGGCGCTGTTTTTCCCTGTTGAAAAATTGCCAACTGCTCTAAAATTGGATGCTCCAAATACTTTGGTTGATTATATGCAGATGAGGGTGATTTCAACCCCAAAAGATGAGCCGCAGCATCCCAATTACCGCTGACTTGTTGAGTGTAAACAATCCAAGCTATGGGCAAGTCTCCATCGGTGACGGCTCGCTTAATTTTCTGAAAAGCTGTCAAAGCTGCTTCTGGTTGCTCATTTTTGAGTGCCAAAACACCTCGTACCCAGTGGAGTTGGTTAGCGCTAAAACGTTTAGATTGTTCCTGAATTAATTGCTCAACTGTAGCGGTATCTCCTTTGAGTAACAAGAGTTTTAGGTAAGAGATGCTGTACTCTTTCGGTAGATTACCTGCCTCAAAGGCATTTTT
The DNA here is from genome assembly GCA_031376645.1 of Dolichospermum sp. OTE_75_concoct_329_sub. GTDB lineage: Bacteria > Cyanobacteriota > Cyanobacteriia > Cyanobacteriales > Nostocaceae > Dolichospermum. Next base: position 4,809 of record JANMEE010000092.1, read on the forward strand.
AAGCAATTTTAGTGCCGGATCTAATTGCTTTAACTCCAGCAAACATCTAGCTTGCCAGTAATGAACTTCTCCCACTAAACCAAATTCTAGAGCGCGGGTAAAGGATTTTTCTGCCTGTTTAAAATCTTGCTTTTGAAATTCTTGCTGACCCCGTAGCAACCAAATTTCTGATTCTGGGGGAGTAAATTCAGTATTAAGCTGCAAGCGCTGATTTTTCTTAATTTCTTCCAATGCTTGCCGATATTTTTTTTGGTTCAGCAATTCTTGTAGTTGCTGCTGGAAGGAGTTTTCCGCAACTTTTGTCTCTGTGCTAGAGACCTGTGGTTGTGAGTGCTGTTTAGACTTATTTTTAACCACTGGGCTTTCTTCCTAATTGTTTTTTGATTTTTACCCTGATAGTTAAGGGCGACTGTCTTAATTTCTATATTAGTAGGCAGTTCGCATTAATGTTACAGCAAGTTGTTACATTTGCCTCTTAGAGAGTATTCGCAAAATTTTCAGGTACCAAAATTTATGTAAGTTAGCGTACCATAATCCAAGTTAGGACATTTATAACTTCATGTTAAAGGTCGAAAGACTAACAAAATAAGCTTTCTTACTACTACTCTCTTAGTGGGGATTACCATCTGTTTTCGGTATATGTATATATTGAGAGAGATTTTTTACCACCTTTCAGACTTTTTCCATATCTTCATTATGCGATAATTGCATGAATTAATTGTCATTAACAATATTAATACCAATAATATAGCTTTGCAGAAAACATATATTTACACTGAATTAAGTTAATAATTTATGGGGTATTATATGGGCTAGGGCAAGATGCACCTAAATGAAGTCCAAAATTTATCTAAAAGACCATATACCAGAAGACTTTCAACGCTGTTTCCTATTTCGGTGTTGCCCGTTCCCTGCTATATTATATTAACGCCAATATATTACGCTCAAACCAAACAAGAGAAACTGCTGTTGCCATTAGGTAATCATCAACAAAATGACGAATCCACATATAAAAACTTACTACCGAAAATGCAGGTGAAGGCAAAGCAGTTAATAACCCAGATGACAAATTTATCATCGGGAATCTTGGGCAGAATTGCCAGCAGCGATAAACCCTTTTATCGTCGTCTTTGGTTTTGGGCTGGGTTAAGTGTTGGTAGTGGGATCATGGCTTTCCATTACACAATCTTAGAAATAGATAGAAATTTACCAGATCAGTCCGCACTCAGAGCATTGGTAAGAGAGCAAACACTGACTATTAAAGCGAATGATGGTAGTGTGCTACAACAGCAGGGAGAAGCAACCAGAGAAGCACTGAAAATAGAACAAATACCAGATACTTTAAAGAAAGCTTTTATTGCTTCAGAAGATAGAAGATTTCATGAACACAATGGATTTGATGCCCAGGGAATTGCTAGAGCAGTTATTAATAATTTGCGATCGCAAAATGTGGTAGAAGGTGGTAGTACCATCACCCAACAAGTAGCGCGAATTCTCTTCCTCAAACAAGAAAAAACCTTCTGGCGTAAACTCAAAGAAGTTCGGTTATCCCAAAAAATAGAGCAAGAATTGACTAAAGATCAAATTCTGGAACGTTATTTAAATCTCGTATATTTAGGATCTGGGGCTTACGGTGTCGGTGATGCAGCTTGGGTATACTTTAGTAAAACTGTAGATCAACTTACTTTATCAGAAATGGCCACATTGGCTGGTTTAGCTCCCGCACCTAACGTTTATGCCCCCGACAAAAATCCCAAAATAGCTACAGAACGGCGAAATATGGTGTTAAAGCGAATGCAGGAAGATGGAGTCATTACACCAGCCGAAAAACAAACCGCTACTCAGGAAGCATTAGTAGTTAATAGCAGTTTACCCAAACGGTTACAAGTTGATTTTCCCTACTTTACTACCTACGTGCAGAAGGAATTAGCAAAGCACGTTTCCGCCGATGTTTTAGCTGTTGGTGGTTTAGTCATAGAAACAACCTTAAACCCCACTGAGCAAAAAGCCGCAGAAGCCGCAGTTGCAAAGATATTAAAAAATGAAGGCCGTTGGCAAAACTTTAAACAAGCGGCCATGGTTGCCATAGATCCTCGTAATGGTGAAATTCAGGCAATGGTAGGTGGTAAAGACTTTGGTAAAAACCAGTTTAATCGTGTCACACAAGCCCAACGTCAACCAGGATCAACCTTTAAAGGTTTCGTTTATGCTACAGCGATCGCTACTGGTAAAAGTCCCTACGATAGCTATTTAGATGAACCTTTATCAATAGATGGTTATGAGCCAAAAAACTCTCATGATAAATTCTCTGGTTGGTTAAATATCAGAGATGCTCTCACCAAATCTATTAATACAATTGCGGTAAAAGTATTAATAGAAATAGGTTTTGTACCCACTATTAAACTTGCCCACGATATGGGTATTAAGTCAGAACTCAAACCTAACTATTCCTTAGCTCTTGGTTCTAATGAAGTCAACTTACTAGAATTAACCAACGCCTATGGTACATTCGCTAACCAGGGAAATTATACAGAGGCTCATGGCATTCGCCGCATTCTCAACCGCGAAGGGAATGTAATTTGGTCAGCTAAATATGAACCTAAGCAAGTTTTAGATGCTGATAGTAGCGCCATCATGACTTGGATGTTACGAAATGTTGTCACCGATGGCACTGGTGCTGCTGCTCAATTAGATGATAGACAAGTTGCTGGCAAAACAGGTACTACTGATGAATCCCGGGATTTATGGTTTATTGGTTATATTCCCCAATTAGTAACAGGTGTATGGTTAGGAAACGACGATAACACCCCCACCTATGGTAACAGTGGTAGTGCGGCTTATGCCTGGCATGAATTTATGGAAAAAGCAGTAGAGGGAATGCCTGTAGAAAAGTTTCCTCCCCGGCCTAAATTAGAAAATCGCAAAGGGACTATCAAAGCCGAACCTCTCAAACCGAAAAGAATTGTCCATCAATCAGTTGATGATAACAATCAAAAATCAGATGGAGATAATACCGACAATTCTGATGACTCAAGCAGACGCAGACGACGCTATAGGCAATCGGGAGATTCTTCAGAAGATAGACCAAGACGCAGACGACGCTATAGTGAGGAAAATAATGATACATCTTCTTCTACCTCTCGCAGACGACGACGCAATAGCGAAGCGCGATCTAGGAATCGCAGCGAAGAATCTAATAGCGACTCTACTCGTCAATCATCTCCTTCCCGACGCAGCCGCAGCGAAGAATCACGTCCTTCCAGGTCATCATCTTCAGAAAATCGCAGTTCTGAAGAATCTTCATCATCACAACCTTCTTGGAGAGAAAGACTTAAACCCAGTTCTTCAGGGGAATAATTGATGTTATACCCCATATCTTCAATTGTCAAGGACCAGAAAAGCCGTTAGGCACTTAGGTTTTTATACAGGTTAATTACCATTCCTGTTGTGAACAGTATAACACCATTAGGAACAAAGATGACAAAGCTTCATGCACCTCAACCAATCTTCATGAAAAGAAAGACTCTATGCGCTTTATTACCGCACGAGTCGCTTATATCTCAGGTCTAAAGACACTGAGCTTTACGCTTGCCAGATGCTCTTGTAAAGATTTTTCCTAAGGTAGATGCAAATGATATGCTGAGTTTATACTTTCTTAAGAAGTGTAACCTAACATTAGGCGAAATCTGCTCATGAGTTATTTATTGCTCCAAGTCCAAGCACAAGATGCTGGAAATCACTTTCCCTTAGCTTTTACTTTAGTGTATGTGGTGGGTTTTATCGCTGCTATCACCATTGGTTCAATTGCTTGGTACAACTCCAAACGTCCCCCCGGTTGGGAAAATAAGGAACGTCCTGATATTATCCCTAAGGTCGAAAAGGAATAAATCTGGTGATTGGTGATTGGGAAAAATTTATTACCAATTACCAATTACCCGTTAGCCATTACTTAATTTTGCACATCAACCCAACGATGGTAAAGCTTTTGAATTTTTTTAAGTAGTATGGTATGCGCTCCTTGGTTCACTCCACTAGACTTGCTTAACTCTGTTAATTGACTGAGAAGTCTTGCCTCTTCAATAGCTACATCACCGTCACTATAGATTAAGCCACTAATAGCTTCAATTAAATCCTCATAATCTTCCTGAGTTGGGCGATCGCCTAAATACTCTTTCACCCATTTATAACATTCCTCTGGCTTAACTGGTACTAATTCATACAACCAAGGCTTAATTTCTGGATCATGAGCTAAACCCTTAGCTTGAGCTATTTCCCGCAGATATTGCCGTTCCTCTGGCTGGATTTTGCCATCAATCCAAGCTGCTCCAATCAGGATTTTTACGAGGTTTTTCACATGAGAATCATTAACCATCACTGCCTCCTCTGGTAGATTCGGACTGTGATTAAATCTTACAATCACTCTTGGTATTCACTCGGAATCATTAGTTTTTCTTAAGCGCACCATAAAAAAGCCGTCCATATCCTGTTGATGAGGCCAAACTTTTAACCAACCAGGATCAGTATTATTAAGTAAATTGAAAGAGTGAGGCTCTATTTGCCAATGGGGATTTGCGGCTAAAAACTCTGAAATTACCTGTTCGTTTTCCGCTGGATGCAATGTACAAGTTGCATAAACTAAAACGCCACCAGTTTTGACAAAAGTTGCATTGTGTGATAGTAATTCTTTCTGTAGTTGAGCAAGTTTTTGCACAGAAGTCGGTGTTTGTCGCCAACGCGCATCAGCGTGACGGTGCATAGTTCCTAAACCAGAACAAGGAGCATCAAGTAATACCCGGTCAGCAGTCTGGTAGAATTGCGGTAAGTTGCGGCTATCTCCTGTACAAATTTGGATAGATTGTAAATGCAGACGTTGGGCATTTTCTTTTAATTTACGCAATCGAGAAGCAGTTTGATCACAGGCATGAATTTTGCCATTATCTCCCATTAATTCGGCAATATGGGTGGTTTTCCCCCCTGGTGCTGCACAAACATCAATCACCACATCTCCCGGTTGCGGGTCAAGCAGATGACCAACTAACTGAGCGCTACTATCTTGGACAGTCCACCAACCTTCACGGAAACCAGGTAAATTAGGAATTGCACCGCTATTGCTAATTAATCGCAAAGCTTGGGGTAAATAGGGAATCCGTTTCACTAAAACACCAGCAGATTCAAAAGCTGATTCTACTTCTTCTAAAGAACTTCTGAGAATATTAACTCGTAAGTCAATTGAGGGGGTTTGATTCATCCAATGAGCGAGTTTTTCTGTTTCTTCAAAACCCATTTCTTCTAGCCAAACTTCAATTATCCAATTAGGGAAACTGTATAAAACTCCTAATTTTTCTGTGGGATTTTCTGGTAAATTTAAAGGTTCTGAAGATTTTTCTGCAAGTCGGAGATATTGACGTAATAACCCATTCACAAAACCCGTCAAACCAGGAAAACCATTTTCCTTTGCTAATTCAACCGTAGTATTTACAGCCGCAGAAACAGGGATTCTTTCTTGATAACGCAGTTGGTAAAAACCCAGATGTAAGATGGTGCGGAGGTCTTTTGGTTGTTGCTCGGTTTTCTTGGTAGCAAGTTGGTCAATGATAGCATCGAGGGTGCGTTGTCTTCGGACACTTCCATAGACTAATTCTGTCATTAAACGACGGTCATTGTCGGGTAATTTATACTTTTGTAATACTCTGTCTAAAGCAACATCAGCATAAGCTCCTTTGTGAACTTCTTTGAGGGCAATAAAGGCTAGTTGGCGGGGGTTGGTCATGGTATGATAGATGCAAGAATTAAGATATTAAAATTTCAAGATTCTTAAAAGGTTAAGTTTCAAACTATTTTTAGGTAGGTAATAAATTAGATTTTTCAAATATTCTTTTATATAATTCCTATAAAATATCTCATTTTTACTGCTATTTCTTGATGATAAGCCAAATCTATAGCTTTATTTTCCGGTTTAGAATTGTATGAACTTTGGCTAAGGGTGATTTCCTTCCCTGACTGTAACACTAAATACAGTTCAGCACATTCAAAACTTCCTTCATCATGTTCCTGTGTTACCTGAATACTTTTAATTTGATCAAAATCAAAGGCTATTTGTCGTTTTTTTCCCAGCAAATTAGTTTTGATTTGAATGAGCTTTTTGGTTTTTTTATCTAAATACCATGCTATAAAACAAGACTCATACAATACATACAAACCATAAATAATGTACAAAAAAATAATTATTGGTAAGCCAATAGTAAAAGCATAGTATGTTCCATATTTAATATTAATATCGTGCATTAGGGAAGGATAAAAATAGAAACCCACCAGATAAGAAATCACTATTATACTAGAGTAAAATACTACAGCCCATGTGTTAGCAGTCCATTTTTGACGAGCATTTTTAATTGCATCTAGTTGATTTAAATTACCCAAACGGAAAACTAATTCTAACTCGGTTTCATGAATAATCTGCAATTCTAATTCATGATCAGCACAGTGTTGGCGCATTCGCATATTGGTTTAATCCTATTAATACAGCTAATGTTTACTCCTCCGTAATTTTAACTATATACTTATAAAATCTCAATTGCAACCGAATAACTTAAAGAGCGTTCGCAATTAGAAATCCTCTGAGAGCTTAATTTACACACTTAGAATGTTCTTGTCTTAGAGGTTGTTTGATAGCGTTCACGAAGTGTGCCGGAGGCATAGCGTGGGGGTAGCCATAAAGTATTAGATGAAACCCCGATAATCTCCAAAAACCTAACCCCCTGCCCCTGACAGGTGTAGGTTTTTAATATTCTCTGTAAAGGCAAGACCAGGAAGACAAGGAAGGATTTTATACAAAAAATACTCGGTTTATGGGTTATTTTGTTACCAATCATACATTCCTTCTCCGTTTTCCTCCCTTGTCACCTTGTCTGCCTTGTCCCCCAAGTCTTGTTCTCAAGACAATGTAAAAAACTTACACTTGTCAGACCCCCTGCCCCCCTTCCCTACGTTAGCGCAGCGTACCGAAGGCTGGGAAGGGGGGTTTCAAAGCCTCTCCAGTCATAAAAGCTGCTCCTTTTCCCTCCCTTGTAGGGGTCAGGGAGGGGTGCGGGGAGAGGTTTACAAGAGGGGTTAATTTATACCTTGAAAACTTTTAAAACATCATAATGCACACAGACACGATATTTTACCAAATCTTCCTCACCTTCCATACTCTGTTATTTGAACTCCTGGGACAACCCACAGAAAACGCTGAAGGTTATAATTTTACATCAGTAGAAGTCAAAGAAAAAGCATTTAGATTTGATGGTATCTTCATGCCAGATTCGATGGAAAAACCCATCTATTTTGTCGAAGTGCAATTTCAACCCAAACCCGAATTTTACTAGAAATTAATCACCGAAATAAACATTTATCTCAATCAATATAAACTTCAACAAGATTAGCAAGCAATCGCTTTATTTGCTAAACGTAGTTTAGATGTAGAAGTATTAACTCCTTATCAACAAGAATTTGTTACAGCGGTTTCCGCTCTTATGAGGTACAAAGTTGAATCATGAAACTCTTGTGGTGCGGGCATCTTGCCCGCTAGATATGTACCTCATAACACCGGGAAGTGCTGTAATAGTGGGAGAATCAAACGAATTTATTTAGATGAAATCCCACCAAGTATTAAATTACATGGAACGTCTCTATAATTTTTATCAAAATAGCTACTTTTCAAATCTCGCTAATAATTCCTCACGAGATAATTGTATAAGCATAGGAGTAAATTCTTCCCTAGTCATAGCAATTACTTGATCAATAATTGTGGCTAACTGTGAATCAATTTCTCCAAAACGTACTTGGAGAATACTTTCAACCATAGCACGACGTTCAGTTTGGATACCCCTATCAATTCCTAGTAATTCTCCTTCCTGTCTTCCTTCCTGTCTTCCTTCTTGTCTTCCTTCCTGTCTTCCTTCTTGTAGTCCTTCTTGTTTAATTTCTTCTACTAGTTGTTGATACATTTCTGATAATTTCATAATCAACTCCTGATCATCTTGATCAATATCTTGTTCTTTTCGGTTACGTGCAGATAACAGAGTAATTAAGTCATGTACTAACTTGATAATATCCTCAAAAAATGGATTATTATTAGCTAGTGCCTCTAATTCTTCCACTGCTTGTCGTTGTACTTTTCCTCTACCTAATACCCTTAAAAACAGTGTTTCTGGTGTACTGGGTAGTTGATGAATAACGATAATTACAGTTTTTAATCCTTTCTTGAGAAAATAGATCCCTTGACCCCAATTTTCTGCATATAAAGTATCAGTAAGACTCTCTAGTATATCTACTGATGCGGTTGGAGTCAATATCCATAAATATGGTAACTCTTCTTCATTTATTCCGGTATTATTACGTTTTGCTTGCCGTTCTAGGTCTGCATGGAAGTCAAATAATTTACCTATACAACTGCGAATTTCACTTTTACTCACAGGATTGCGGAACGGCTCAAATATAGCATAAGTTGAATATGCTGCCATTCTGCCTAATAGTCCTAGTGATTCTATTCTATCTGGAGATGGTGATGCAGGAGTAAATAGGACATCAATTTGTCTAACCTCTGAGATAACATCTTGACTAGTTTCTACTTGACCATAAGGTGTTAATAGTTCTGTCAGATATTGTTTAGCGAATTGGTCATGGATAAAACGAGTCATGAAACTTAATTAATTTAACATTTAGTTAATGGGCAAAGCGGTATCTTGGTGGGCATTGCCCACCCTACGAAATCAGTGTAATCTCTTAAATCCGTGTTCAGACTTTAATTCTTAAGCACAAAGAGCTAAAATTTGCTCAACAACTTGCGGATTCACATCTTGATTTTCGCCTAAAGCTGTCATTCCATGCTTTTCTAAATTCTTGATGACTGCGGGAAAAGTTTCGACTCCTACACCATAATCAGATAAGTGAGTGCGAACACCAACTGATTCAAAGAAATCACGAGTTTTAGTAATTGCTGCATTCACCCGTTCTGCTTCCGAACCACCGACAATTTCCCAAACTCTATCTGCATATTGTAGAAGTTTTTGCCATTTGCGATCGCGTCTAATTGTTAAAGTGTTAGGTAAGACAATCGCCAAAGTTTGAGCATGATCTAAACCATGCAAAGCTGTTAATTCATGACCAATCATGTGAGTAGTCCAATCTTGGGGAACACCAGCACCAATTAACCCATTTAATGCCATTGTTGCTGACCAAACTAAATTTGCTCTGGCATCATAATCTATAGGATTTGCTAAAGTTTTTGGTCCTTCTGCAATCAGAGTTTTTAAAATTGATTCAGCCATGCGATCCTGTAATGGTGCATTTACTGGATAGGTTAAATACTGTTCCATCACATGAGTAAAAGCATCAACAATCCCGTTACTAATTTGCCGAGGAGGTAGGGAGAAAGTTGTTTCTGGGTCAAGAACAGAAAATTTAGGAAACACCAAGGGACTAGCAAAAAATAACTTTTCCTTAGTTTCCCATTTGGTAACAACAGAGTTTGTATTCATTTCCGAACCGGTCGCTGGTAAAGTCAAAACCACCCCCATTGGCAAAGCCGCAGTTACCGGAGCAGCTTTTGCTAAAATATCCCAAGGGTCGCCGACAAAAGGAACAGCAGCCGCGATAAATTTAGTCCCGTCAGCAACTGAACCACCACCCACAGCTAAGAGAAAATCAATACCCTCTTTGCGGATTAATTCTACCGCTTTCATCAAAGTTTCAAAATGGGGGTTAGGTTCAATTCCACCAAATTCAAATACATTCCTACCAGCCAATGCTGATTTTACTTGATCATATACACCATTGGCTTTAATACTACCACCACCGTAGGTAATGAGAATTTTAGCATCTGCGGGGATTTCTGGAGCAATATTGGCGATTTGACCTTTACCAAACAAGATTTTAACAGGATTGTAAAAAACAAAATTTTCCATGATTAACTACACAAAGGAATTAGATTTCACCTTGAGTATTGTAATCAGGTTTTTAATTTTTTGCCTATATCTAGAGAATATTATTTAGATGATTTTGATCAATCTAACTAAATACACTTTCAACAACACAACTAAAATCAGGTAATAAAGGTGATGTTAATTCATCATGAGCAAACAAAGTTGCTACTAATATTAAAGTTGCTCTTTCTCGCCGATAAACTTCTATTTGTTGTAATCGCCAATCAATAATCCAATATTCCTGTACACCTCTAGAAGCATAAAGTTTTAATTTAACTTCTTTATCGCGGCGTTCATTATCTCCACCCGCAGAAAGCACTTCAATAACTAATTCGGGCGCACCTGTTAAATGTCCAGAATCATCTAATAAAGTGGCTAATCTTTGATTACTCGCCCAAACTACATCAGGAATCACATTATCAGCATTAGTAAAAATGATACCAGGAGCAGTTGCAGCTTCTCCTAGTCCTGTTTTCCTAGACCAAATTGTGAGTTCTGTACAAATATTGTTACAAGCTTTTTGATGTTTCCAGTGCGGCGCTCTTGTCACAAATAATTCTCCATTGATTATTTCATACCGATTGCCGTTATCTGGCAATAATTCTAGGTCTGTGGTTGTCCAGCGTACTCCCTCATATATCTGGCTCATATTGCCTCCTGTGGGGTGATATAAATATTTTAGTGCTTTAATCTGTAAAAATTGCCATACTAGTTAAAACTCTTGCAGAGACTCACTATCAACAGAGGTTTTATTAAATTCACCATTACGCCAACTATCAGCAGTATCTTTAATAAAACTAGCGAGAGGAATAGCAACTAATAAACCCAATACACCTCCTAATTTTGCTCCTATTAATAAAGAAATTACCACCCATACAGGATTTAAGCCCGTTAAATTTCCTAAAATCCGTGGGGCAATTATATTAGAATTAATTTGGTCAATAGCTACACCAATAGCTGCAACTTCTATTCCTAATCCAAAATCTTTTAAAGCTACTAATAAACTCACAATACCAATTCCAATACCAGTCCCAAATGGAAATAGAGAAAAAAAGCCAATTACCAGCCCAAAAAGTAGTGATAAAGGCACTCGTAAAACTACAAATGCCAATGTAATAGACACAGCTAAAATAGCTCCTAATGTAACTTGACCAATGAAATAATTATTAAAATCTTCCCGCAGTAATTCCCTAACTTTTTTAGCAATTTGAGCAGGAAACCACAGATAAATTCCATCCCATAAAACCTCACCATTCAATACTAAATAAATAGTTAAAACTATGGTGATTAGTAAGTTCAATAAATTGCCAATAGTATCGAAAGCAAAGCCTAAAAATTTTCCAGTAAAGGATTGCAGTTGACTAGATATTTTTCCTAATATTTCACCAGCTAATCCACTTAAATTGACTGGTAACTGCTGGGTAGATGCCCAATTTTGTAAAGCTTCTATTTGTTGAGTTCCCGATTCAATCCAATAGGGAAGAAGATTAGCTAACTCATTCAATTGTTCGAGAATTAGCGGTACTAAAATAACACCTACAGCGCCTAAAATAATTATAGATAATAGTAATACTAGTATCACTGCTAAAATGCGAGGTACTCCACGTTTTTGGAGAAGTTTAATCGGATAATCTAGGACAAAAGCTAAGAGAATAGCGATAGAAATAACACTAACTAAAGGTTGAAAATAGTTAATAAATTGAATTAATAACCACCCATTAAGAAGAATCACAGGAAAGGCTAATCCTATGTTTAACCATTTAGGTAAATTTGGTAGATTGGTAACTGGCTGCATGGAATTTATTAATAATCTAATTTTTGCAAAATCGCTGGAAAATTTTCAAGAGACTGTAAATCGAATAATTGGACTAGTAGTCTGTCAAATAAATTTTGACGGATAAGAAACGAACCACGAAGGCACGAAGGACACGAAGGAAGAAGGAAGAAGGAAGAAGGAAGAAGGAAGAATCAAAATGGCAACGAATGAACCCGTCAATTAGTTCTTGACA
>JANMEE010000103.1:0-70018 GCA_031376645.1 Dolichospermum sp. OTE_75_concoct_329_sub
TTGGAGTTTGTTCCCAATCCGTTTCCGGTATTTCTGTTTTATAGATGTGGCAGATGAGGCTGATTTTTTCCATGCCTTCTACTCTACCATGTCTTTCTACTTATTTTTTCTCGTATCCGAATTCATCCTGTGAACAGTTACGTTGAAAGTTGCTAAAACCGCGACTAACTAGACCAAAAATTAGGGCTACACTGTAGAAGAAAACACAACTAGCTGCAATCACAGCATAATAACTAAAAATGTAACTTAAAGCGATTTTAGCAGAATGTCCAGCCCATAAATGTAAAGGAATTGCTGTGAGAACAAAGAGATAAATTAGACTGGGGACTCCAAGAATTTTTCCAGTTAAGATGCTTGTTTCTGACTGAGGACTAAGCCGAATGAAGTTCAATGTTCCTCGTTGTTCTTCTTTGGCTAAATCACTGATTAATAAATAAGTTCCCCCCACTAAGAGTGTAAAAATGAAAATTACACTTAATGTTAAAAATGTATATTCCCAATGATCTCTCCACCATAATTGCCAGTCTATTTTATCTAAAGGACAAATATTTTTAGATAAATAATTTTGCAAGTTAGATAGATCTGTTTTAACTTGCTGAAGTTGGGCTTCCAAATTAGGAATTATGGTACTATCTGATAGTTGAATTTGTTGATAATTAGTTATTTTCTGGCTAAGTAAGCTTTGTTGTTTATACAGTTCTTGTTCTTGGTTTGCGTATACTTTTCCTAAAGTACAGTAAGTTGCTCTAAGATAGTAGTTTTCATCGGGAAATTCTTTTAATTGAAACAGAAAAACTATGAGTTGTAATAGTAAAGAAGAACCCATAGCTATAATGATACTAAAAGGCTTGAATCTGCCTTTTAGCTCTCGAAATAGTTGGGGATTTAATTCTCCTACTCTGTCTATAAAATTCATGAGCATGATTAATCACTCCAAAATTTTTAATTCTTAATTTTTAATCGTCTATGATGCTTGTTTATGACCTAATTTGAGGAAAATAGTTTCTAAGTCTTCTTGGGTACAATGAAACTCTGTTAAAGGAATTCCTGCACTCACAAGCGATCGCAATAAATCAGCAGAATCTTCTGGTTTACCCGAAAAATTTACTCGTACATTATTTGTACTCGGTATTACCTCCCACTCTTCCACTAAAGGATTATTTTTTAGTTCACTCACTAATATATCTATATTGCCCAAAGTCGAGATTAAAATCTGCTGTCGGGAAAGACGTTGATAAAGATGTTTGAGTGAAGAACTTTCTACTAAAAAACCTAGTTCCATAATTCCCACGGACGTACACAACTCCGCTAAATCGCTGAGAACATGAGAAGAAATTAAAATTGTCATTCCCGCTTCTTGTAAAGCTTTAATAATTTCCCGAAACTGCATCCGCGCAATGGGATCAAGTCCAGAAACAGGTTCATCTAAAAGTAGTAAAATTGGTTCATGAATAATGGTGCGGGCTAAACTTAACCGCTGTTTCATCCCCCGTGAGAGGGTAGAAATCATGCTATGGCGTTTATTACCCAGTTGAATGAGTTCTAAAACTTCGTGTAAGCGTTGGGTACGATGCTTTCCTTGCAAGCGATACAACCGCGCAAAATAATCGAGATAATCCCAAACTGTCAAATCTTCATATAATGGGTAGTCATCGGGTAAATAACCAAGACGACGTTTAAGTTTGAGGTTGCTTTGATCTCGCTGGAGGCGATCTCCGTTAATATAAATCTCACCTGTAGTCGGTTCTTCAGCAGTTGCTAACATCCGAATTAGGGTGGTTTTACCCGCACCATTCGGACCAATTAATCCGTAAACTTCACCAGTTTGGATTTCTAAGTCAACATCATTGACAGCAACGTGTCTTTCAAATTGCTTAGTTAGTCCAGTGGTGCGAATTGCTATTTCTTTTACCATCGCGGCTGGGGTGCGGCTTGTGTACAATAGTTAACTTAACTCGGTTATACAGTAGTATTAACCTTTGTTTCGGAAATGGAAACAAAACAATTAAAAATTCACAATTAACAATTAAAAAAAATTTGCCTTTTGTCTCTTGCCTTCTACTTAACTCAAACCTCCACAAATCAGTTAAATTAGAAGTATGCTTCAATTAAGCAACCATAGAGACGAATATGCCAAGAACACAGAAAAACGATAACTTTGTTGACAAATCTTTTACCGTGATGGCAGATATCATCCTCAAGATATTGCCAACTAACAAAAAAGCTAAGGAAGCATTTGTTTATTACCGAGATGGGATGTCCGCACAGGCAGAAGGTGAATATGCTGAAGCACTAGACTACTATGCAGAAGCCTTGGAAATGGAAGAAGATTCCAATGATCGGAGTTATATTCTCTATAATACGGGGTTAATTTATGCTAGTAACGGCGATCATAATAAGGCTTTAGAGTATTATCATCAAGCTATTGAGTTAAATCCACAATTACCCCAGGCATTGAATAACATTGCCGTGATTTATCATTTTCAAGGTGAAAGGGCTAAGGAAGCCGGAGATAATGACGCTGGTGAAGCATTGCTTGATCAAGCCTCGGATTATTGGATTAGAGCAATTCGCATGGCTCCCAATAATTATATTGAAGCTCAAAACTGGATTAAAACCACCGGGCGATCGCAAGTTGACATATTCTTTTAGTCATTGGTTATTGGTCATTAGTTATTGGTCATTAGTATAAAAAACAACTAACAATTAATAACTGACAACTAATAACTAATAACTAATAACTAATAACTAATAACTAACAACTAACAACTAACAAATTATGATTGATAGTGAACAAGTTCGTAAAGTTGCTAATCTTGCTCGTTTAGAATTGACAGCAGATGAAGAAACACAATTTACTACTCAACTAGGTAGTATTCTGGATTATATAGAACAACTAAATCAACTGGATGTCACCAATGTAGCGCCGACAACCAGAGCTATTGATGTTAGTAATGTCACCAGAGAAGATATTCTTCAACCTTATAGTGACAGAGAAGCAATCCTCAACAGTGCGCCTCAGCAGGAAGGTGATTTTTTCCGAGTTCCCAAAATTCTTAATGCTGATTAGGTAGAAACTGACTGAATATATAGGGAGATAGAGAAAAATTTTTTCTTTCTCCTCAACTTCGACTGTAATATGAATACAAAAGAGTAGAGACGCTCCGAGGAACGTCTCTACATCCCCGTAGGGACAGGGGATTAGGGGATTAGGTTTTTGGGTATGGCTTTAATATAGCAGATGATTTTTTATTTGCCAAGTAGTTGAGAATTATTTTCTCCATACTAGTGTCAAAAAACGAGGTGTATTTTTGGGAAACGGAGGAGAAAAATGAAAAAGCCAAATATTACAATTAGAAAAGCCACCATAAATGATCATCAAGGCGTGATTAAGTACGCTATCAAACTTGTTCATCAACATCAAAATTTTAATCCCTTGAGGTTTGTTGAATTTGCCAATCATGAACAACAGCTTTTTGATTTTTTTGCGGAAGAGATTGTTAATCCCAAAGCAGTTGTTTTAGTAGTAGAAGTAGAAAATGAAATTGTTGGTTACTCATTTACACGGTTAGAAGAAAGCAGTCTTGTTGATATTGCGCCGGCTTCAGCATGGCTTCATGACATTTATATTGATGAATTGGTGCGGGGATTGGGAGCAGGAAAATTACTGTTAGATGCTTCTATAGATGGGGCAAAACAGTTAGGTTCACAAATATTGATACTTCAAGTTGCAGCCCAAAACGAATTTGCTAAGAAGTTATTTGAAGCCAATGGATTTAAAATTGCAACTTATGAAATGATGATGAATTTAAATGAAGGCTGAAAAAATAGTAAAGATTTTATGAGAGCATTAGGAATAAAAGTCACCATAACAAGTGATAGTAAGTTGTTAATCAATTCTTCTATAAATATGCCGGTTGGGGAATTTCAGAAGAGTTAATTCAGGAGCGAAGATTGGAGAGTTTAAGTGAGTAAAGTTGTTGTCGATGCTTCTGCTATTTTAGCTTTACTCAATCAAGAAACTGGTAAGATATAATTTGAGTACCACAAAATATGGACTTATGAAATTCAAAATAATTGATATTCAAGAAGATAGAAATCTTAATTGCTACTCTGTGCTTACAGTAGTTAGCATTCCTGATTTTATAGAATTTGTCAAACCTATTCACGAAGACAAGGGAAATATTGATGAACAGAGAGAGGTTTTACAAACTAGATCTGCGAAAATTATTCGTAATCAAATGGTTGAAGATTTGGAAAAAGGAGGAATACTACCTCCTATAGTATTAGGGATTATTTCTGATCAAAATATCCATGAATATAATTTTTTTGACTTAATTAAAAACAAAGAAAAAATCAGTATTTTAGATGGTATGCAAAGAATACAAGCCTTAAAATATGCTCTAAGAAACTACAATATTCATCATAATCTTAGGGTTGAATTTTGGTTTGCAGAGGATGAATCTGCTTTATTATATAGAATGTTGGTACTCAATTCTGGTCAAATTCCTTGGGGACTTGATCAACAATTAGAGGTGGTTTTTAAGCCAATTCTGAAAAGATTGAAATATCGTGTTCATTATTTAGATAACTTAATCTCACAAAAATTATATAAACAGTCAGAAATTGTAGAGCTATTTTTAGCATTTACTTCTAGAAAAGTAAGAATTGATAAAAAACAACAATTAGCCGAATATCATGCTGCTTTGGATATTATGAGTCTAATTAGGGAAAAATCGGGACATATTATTGATAAATTTGAAGAAATTTTTATATTGATGACTGAAATTGATCAACTGCTTTCAAAAATCGAAGACCGCTATATTTTCAATAATCAAACTGCACGAGTTGGATTTATGGTAGCTTGTGCAGAGAAAATATTTGGTTTATTGGGTAGTCATCTTGAGAAAGAATATGAACAAGTAAATGAGAATTTTCACAATATAATTTCCAAATTAAATAAACTTAAATCTAAAATTGAATCTCAAAATATTGAGCAAAATCGTAATTTTTTAGATTTAGGACTTTTGAAAGAAAAATTACAATCTATTCGCAAAGAAAAACACAGACAAGCTTTTTTAGATGGCTTTAAGGTAATTTTCTCTGAAGATGAAATCAACTCTTTTGCTGTTTGCTGGAATAAAATGTATTAAAACTATGAGCAGAACTATAAAAACATCAATAAAAAGAGTTATGGAGAAATTCATAAGTGTAATGACTACAAACGAAAATTACACTATTTATGGTGATGAAACTTCTATAAATTGGTTGAAATTTCTAACTATTGATAATCAAGTGCGTTTGTTTCCTGATTTTTATAGTGCTTATATTACTTATGAATATGATCATTATTTGGTATTGGTAAATCATGAATTTAAAGTTTCAATTCCTAGTTTTTTAGAAGAAAAAACCATCAATTCAGGCGCTTGGACAGCGATTATTGATGAATTAGACATACCTTTGAAAAAAGATATTGATATATCAAAATTAGAGGAACTTTTAGAAAGCGAATGGGATACAAATCTACAAGGATTTAAAGTAGTCAATTTTGAACAAGAAATTAATGGCTTTAGGTTAACAGATTGCTTTACAAGCATTTCTTTATATAAAATAATTAGTAGATTTACTCAAAAAGAAGAACTGAATCAAATTACAGGTATTGCATTAACCAAAAACAGTAGTTATTGTTTATTACCATATAGTCCAGATGTGTTGAAAGAGTTTAAAAATACCTTTGAAAATGGGAATCAATATATTCCTTTTGAAAATATTTTAGCGAGTTATGTAGCTTCCAATTTTAAATTTGCTTATTTAGATTTATACAGGTGCATAGAAGCATTACAGCCACTCTTTTTTTTAAAGGCTTTTTATGATCAATTGGCATTGACAGGTAAATCTCTCCAAAGTTTTTATAGTGATTTTTATGAAACTACAAAATTAGAACCTAAATTAGAAGATTCCTTAAATAAGCTACTCGGATCAATAAGTATAAATTACCTATATGCAAAAAAAGACAATATTATTTCTGGATCTTATTTATATAAGCTTAGAAATCAAATAGTTCATTTGCGTCCAAATCAAAAGAATGATTTATTACCCAAATCAATTGATGATTGGAATCTTTTAATATTTGATATGCTAACAATAGTTCAAGAACTTTATAAAGCTAATCAAAACTTATTAAGTTGATTAGGAAATCAGTATTTTACTTTATTGTTGATTTACTAAAAAAGCAGGATCAAGAATTTGCGAAATACTATAAGGATTTTCAGCAGGAAAAGTTATATCAGGTAAATTAGTTTCCTGAATTGCTAAATCTACACCATCTTGATAAGCAGAAATCATTGCTTCCGATAGATAAGATTTTAGGCTAGGGTTTTCTTCTAGATGTTCTTTAATGCGACGACGTTGTTCTCTAATTGTAGCTTTCCAACTATTACTACGTTTATCGCTTTGATATTCCCACTTTAGTAAATGTCCAATCAAAATCCCTAATCGGTGTCTTAATTCTTGCTTTTCTCGCTTACCCAAACATTCAATTTCCTCTATTAAATTTAAAATATCAAGTTGATTTAGTTGTCCTTGCTTTAATAGTTTTACCTGTTTCAATGTCCAAGCATAAAAATCAGTTTCATACAGTTGTGAGGTCATATTTTTTATCTCCAATTGCACAAATGATTAAGCTGACAATTATTTTATCCTGATTCACATATTTTTACCATCAGAATCAAGATTTACTAGATTATGAAGATTAACAAGATTGAGTGTAAATGCAATACTATATTTAATCCTGTACATCCTTAAATCCTGGGTATCCTGATTCTGACAATTTTGCTGATTATTATCTACCAAACACAGTAGTTAAAGAACGAGCAATATTTTTCGGTTGCATTGCATCCATTGCTGCGGTTGGTTCATAACCACAATGCACCATACAATCAGCACATTTAGGATTACCACTAGCACCGCCGTATTTACTCCAATCAGTCTTATCCAACAACTCCTGAAAGGTTGTATAGTAACCCTCATTTAACAAATAACAAGGTTTTTGCCAACCGAGAACACTGTAACTAGGACTACCCCAAGGAGTACATTCATAGTCTTTCTCACCGATAAGAAAATCTAAGAATAACGGGTTATGATTAAAGTTCCAGTTTTTCTTTCCAGAGGTGTAAGGTGAGAGAATTTCCCGAAATAAAGCGCGGGTTTGTTCTTTTTGCAGAAAATGATCTTGATCTGGTGCCCATTCGTAACTGTAACCAGGAGAAATCATCATCCCGTCAGTACCCAAGGTTTCCAGAAAGTCGAAAAACCCCTGCATTTCTTGGATATCGCAACCTTCAAAAATAGTCGTGTTAGTAGCGACACGAAAACCTTTAGCTTTAGCCGCACGAATAGCTTGGAT
Organism: Dolichospermum sp. OTE_75_concoct_329_sub; assembly: GCA_031376645.1. Taxonomy (GTDB): domain Bacteria; phylum Cyanobacteriota; class Cyanobacteriia; order Cyanobacteriales; family Nostocaceae; genus Dolichospermum. The sequence continues at coordinate 7,406 of JANMEE010000103.1, forward strand.
AGCAGTATCAAATACGCCCTTCCTGTCTACACATTTATCATGCCATTCGCGCATTCCATCCAAATGAACGCTAAAAGTTAGATAGGGAGAAGGTTTAAACTTATCGAGACTCTTTTCTAGTAATAAACCATTAGTACACAAGTAAATATATTTCTTGCGTTTAATTAAACCTTCAACAATTTCACCTATCTGTGGATGTAATAGGGGTTCTCCACCAGGAATAGAAACCACTGGTGCGCCACATTCTTCTACCGCCGCAAAACACTGTTCTGGGGTGAGATTTTGTTTAAGGATCTCTACGGGATGCTGAATTTTTCCACAACCTGTACAAGCTAAGTTGCATCGGAATAGGGGTTCTAACATCAAGACGAGGGGAAAGCGTTTCCGTCCTAATAGACGTTGTGTAACTAAATACTTACCGATATCTATTGCTTGTTGTAAATTAATTGCCATTTAACTAAAAACTCCTCTGTTAATAACACCACACTGTTTGTAGTAAGCACAAAGCGTGCTTATTACGAATTTATTTGACATAACCATTCGACATAAACCAATCTACAGCATCCTTGATGGCTATATTCAGAGGGGACTGAGGTAAACCTAATTCGCGGATAGCTTTAGAAGCATCATAATACATTGGTTGCTGTGCCATGCGAACACCATCTATGGGAACTGTGGGGGTTTTCCCTAGAGGTGAGAGGATTTTTTCGTCTATCCAGGCTACTGTTAGGGGTATCCAAGAGGGTATAGATATTTGCGGTGCTGGTAAATTTGTGATTTGGGACAGTTGCTCTAGGAGTTGTTTGAGGCTAAGATTTTGATTACCGAGAATATAGCGATCGCCTGACTTGCCTTTTTCTAAAGCTAATAAATGTCCCCAGGCCACATCTCGCACGTCAATAAAATTTAACCCCGTATCCACATAAGCCGGCATCTGTCGCCGTAAGAACCGCAGAATAATATCTCCTGTGGGTGTAGGTTTAATATCCAAAGCACCAATGGGACTACTAGGATTAACGATCACAATATCCTGACCTTTTTTTGCAGCCGACCTTGCGACTTGTTCAGCCAAAAATTTAGATTTTTTGTAGTCTCCTACTAATTTTTCTACAGGACTTTGATAGGTTTCATCTACGATTTCGCCAGATTTTCCCACACCAATCGCAGCAACGGAACTTGTATAAACTGTGCGTTTAATTCCGGCTTTTTGGGCTGCGGCTAAAATATTGCGTGTCCCTTCTACATTATCAAAATAAAGCAATTCTCGGTCTTTTTGCCACAAAGAATAATGAGCAGCGACATGAAAAAGATCATCACAACCCCGCATCTGTTCCCAGATATTCGGGTCATTTAAATCACCTTTAACAATATCCACAGCCAAACCCTGCAAATTACCCAGATTACTACTAGGACGTACCAAAGCTGTCACTTGGTATCCTTGTTGTAAGAGTAATCGCACTACATGAGAACCAATAAACCCCGTACCACCAGTCACAAAAGCCCGCATTTAATCACCTCACACTTATTAAGATTTCATTATCAGGTAATTTTTAAGAGATAGCGAAGCTTGCCGCAGGCATCGCTCCCGAATGTCTATTTTTTTGCGAAAATAAAGAGGAAATAACAGATAGATATAACATTATGCCTCAACAATTACCTAATCGTATTCCCGCTCCCCCCTGGTTGCAACTTATCAACTGGATTGGAGATCCCATTGGATTCCAAGAAAAATATCGTCAACAATATGGGGACATTTTCACCATGCGGCTAAGTGGTGTTGGTACTGCTGTAATTATTGGTAATCCCCAAACTATACAGGAGATTCTTACCCAAGATTCTAAATTTGATATTGGCCGGGCTAACAAACTAGCAGAACCGCTCATCGGCAAAAATTCTATCATGTTAATGGATGGAGATCGCCATCGTCGAGAACGAAAATTATTAATGCCACCTTTTCATGGAGAAAGGCTACAAACTTACGCTCAACAAATCTGCTCAATTACCCAAGAAATCGCTAGTCAATGGCAAATTAATCAATTTTTTGTAGCTCGATCTACCATGCAGAAAATTAGTTTAGAAGTAATTTTACAAATTGTCTTTGGAATCAGTGAAGGAGAACGTTATCAACAACTCAAACCATTACTTACTTCTTGGATAGATATGACTGATTCTCCCTTGCGTTCCAGTATGTTATTTTTGAAATTCTTACAAAAAGATTGGGGAGAGTGGACACCTTGGGGGCAGATGAAAAGCAAACAAAAAAAGGTTCATGAATTACTCCAAGCAGAAATAGAAGAAAGAAGAAAGAATCACAATCATCAACAAAGTGATATTCTCAGCTTAATGATGGCTGCAAAAGATGAAAATGGACAAGCAATGACTGACGAAGAATTAAGAGATGAATTGCTGTCACTTTTATTTGCTGGACATGAAACCACTGCCACAATCTTGGCCTGGGCTTTTTATCAAATTCATCAAAATACAGATATTCTTGCAAAATTTCTGCAAGAAATCACCAGTTTAGGAGAAAATCCTCAACCAATGGAAATTGCCCAACTTCCTTATTTAACCGCAGTTTGTAACGAAACTCTGCGGATGTATCCAGTCTTACCAATTATCTTCCCACGCATCACTAAATCATCTATGAATATTGCCGGATATGAGTTTGAACCGGAAACAATGTTAATGCCCAGTATTTACCTTGTCCATTATCACGAAGACATATATCCTCAACCCCACCAATTTAAACCCGAACGCTTTCTAGAAAGACAGTATTCCCCTTGTGAATATATGCCATTTGGTGGTGGTAGTCGGCGCTGTTTAGGCTATGCTCTAGCTTTGTTAGAAATAAAATTAGTTTTGGCAACAGTTTTATCTAATTATCAACTAGCCTTAGTAGATAATAAACCTATTAAACTCCAAAGACGTGGGTTTACTCTTGCTCCTCAAGGTGGAGTCAAAATGATGATGACTGGAAAACGATAAACATTATTAACAAAAATCAAAACAATAGCGATCGCCTGTTATACTTCCTTTAGGTGCTGGACGATCTACAGCCAACGCATCACAAAGTTCTAAGAAGAAACCCTGATAATTTGCTCTTTCATTTCCCTGAGAACCTTTCCACTTGTCTAGGAATATTTGTACTCGTTGACTATCTTCACTTTTCATGATAGTGCAGCAATTAAAAATTTCAAGATGGTTTCTGTGGACTGAGTTTAATTATCGTCTGAATCAGGATTTACACCGATTAAAGGATTTGCCGGATTTGTTAGAAAACTAGATTCGGTTCTCTAATTAATAAGTTTTAATTATCTATTAAATTATTTTAAATAAGTTTTTTTGAAGAAAAATTTTTATTTTCAGGTTCAGACCGGGCTGGATGTGGTAATATAGTCGTATTGGTATAGTTGGATGTGAACAAAATTATTATCTAGGCACACACTTCCATTGTAAGAATATCACATTTGTTCAAAAAAGTCAATAAATTTTCACCTCGAAAAAAAATTTTCCTTTTTTTTTTAAATTTTTAAATTTTTTTGAACGGCGTAACTCATCCCTATATAAATATACTCTACCATGGCGATCGCCTATTTATGGCTTACTCTCAATCAAAATCTGTTAATCTAGCTGTGTCCAGAATTAGTAAAGTAGTCAATGGAAATTAGTAATGTATTTAAAGCTGGTGGAGTGGTCATGTGGCCACTGCTATTTTTTTCCGTTGTAGGAATCGCTCTGATTATTGAACGGATTACCTTTTGGATAGGAATTAGTGGTCGTCAAAATCGCGTAGTCAAGCAGGTACTAAGTTTTTATCGTCAAGGTAATGTAGTCACGGCTTTGGACATACTACATAAAAATGCTGATTTACCGATAGCGAGAATTTTTTTAGCCGCCTTAGAATTAGAAGAAGCCAACCCAGAAGAATTCCGCTTGGCTTTGGAAAGTGAAGCACAGGCAGAAATCCCCTTATTAAAAAGATTTCAAAACATTTTTGATACAATTATCGGTTTAGCACCCTTGTTAGGACTGCTAGGCACAGTTTTAGGTTTAATTGGCTCATTTGCATCATTAAATATTGGTGATGTCGGTGGCACAAAAACCGCTGGTGTCACCTCTGGGATTAGTGAAGCCTTAGTATCCACCGCATCAGGATTAGTTGTAGCTATTATTACCCTATTTTTTGCTAATAGCTTTCGCGGAATGTATTTGCGACAAATTGCTTGGATTCAAGAATATGGTGGTCAGTTAGAATTACTTTATCGTCGTCACTATGAAAGAGGAAATAGATCATAATGCGTCTACCAGATGAACCAGATTTACCAGCCCAGATTAATATTGTCCCCATGATTGATGTCATCTTTGCAATTTTGACATTTTTCATCATGTCCACCTTATTTTTACATCGTTCTGAAGGATTACCAGTTAATTTACCTAAAGCTGGGACAGCAAAAACTCAATCATCAGCCGCACCAATCACTGTCACTATAGACGCAGTAGGCAATCTAAGTTTAAACCGTCAGCCAGTAACCCTAGACACTTTACCTATTTCAGTAAAGCAATTAATGGGGAAAAATACGGACGTGGTAGTGATTATGAATGCCGATAAAACCGTTACTCTTGATCAAGTAGTGGGCGTTATGGATCGAGTGCGTCAGGTCAAAGGAGCAAAATTAGCGATAGCAACTCAAACACCTTAACAAGTTAATTGCTGGTTATCAGGGTAGTTACTACTCAATCTAATCTTGGATTGATATTTACTAATTAGGGCTTATTGAAAGAAAGTAAAAGTATTGATAGATAAAGGTTTACAGAGTTTTACACGCAAAAAAGTGCCAAATTATTGACAATAGATATTGAAAATCCCAGCATTTTCACTCTTCTATAACCGGGTAAATTTGAGGGCTAATTGACAAACCCCTCTCTTCCTCTTTCTTCCTCCTGACTCCTAGCTAATTACCTAATTTGCGTTGTAATTGTTTGAGATTTTGATATATTTCTGGCAAGCGGCGATAAACTGCCGATACCTTGAGGTATAACTTATGGGGTATGGCTGGACTACCGGAGACAATCTCTCCAGGTGCGATGTCGCTGTGAACACCAGATTGAGCCGAAGCGATTGCCCGATCTCCGATTTTAACTTGATTGGCAATTCCCACTTGTCCAGCTAAAATTACCCGATTTCCTAATTTTACACCGCCAGCCATCCCTGCTTGACCTGCTATGGCGCAACCAGAACCAATTTGACTGCCATGTCCTATTTGGACTAAATTATCAATTTTCGTATTTTTGCCAACTCTAGTTTCTCCCACAGCGGGACGGTCTATAGCTGTATTACAACCTACTTCTACCCCATCTTCTAAAACCGTATAACCCGATTGTTCCATCTTTAACCAACCTGTGCGAGTTGGCACAAAGCCAAAGCCTTCTGCACCAATCACAGCCCCGCTATGAATAACACAATCTGCACCGATTTGAGTCCGTTCGTGAATCGTACAGTTAGCGTGTAGGGTAGTGCGATCGCCTATTTTCGCTTGTGGATAAATGACCACATTGGGATGAATAACCGCATAATTGCCAATTTCCACATCTGGAGAAATCACAACATGAGCGCCAATATAGACATCATTACCAATGTTAGCGGTGGGGTGAATAACTGCGCTAGGGTGAATTTCGGGACTAGGACGGTAGGGTTGATAAAAAAGACTTACCGCTTTTGCAAACAACAGTCTTGGTTCATTCGTTGTTAACCAAGCAATACCCTTTTCTGTAGCTTGACTCTGTAACTTTTCATCTGGAGGTAAAATTACAGCGCTCGCACCAGTAGAATTGAGCAATACAGCAAATTTAGAGCTTTCTATATAGCTGAGGGTTCCAGATGGCGCTGCATCTATGGCTGCGACTCCGGTAATTTCTAAATCTTGATCTGGTTTGGGGCTATTTTCGGTGACGGAATCACCAAGCAAGTTGAGGATTTTACTAAATTTCATACTGATTTACTAAAAAAAGTTATATCTTTTTGTCTCACGCAAAGGCGCAAAGGAAGAAATAAGTTATATCATCGACTGACCGGCTAAGTAGGCTGTTGTCCAAGCGCTTTGGAAGTTAAAGCCACCAGTAATACCATCAATATCTAATATTTCACCAGCAAAATGCAAGCCGGGGACTAATTTACTTTCCATTGTTTTAAAGTTAACCTCTTTGAGGTTAACACCACCACAGGTGACAAATTCTTCTTTAAATGCACCTTTACCTGTAATTGCGTATTCTCCTTGAGAGATTTCTAGGACTAGCTGATTTAAGGTTTTATTAGTAATGGTTGCCCAACGGTCTTCTGTGGTAATATTGGCACGGGTAATAATGTATTGCCACAGACGATGAGGTAAGTCTGCACCACGATGTAAAGCGATCGCTTTTTGTCCCCATTCGGCTTTTATGCCTAAAAGCTTTTGTTTTACTTCCTCTTGTGATAAATCTGGCAACCAATTAATGATTAGTTTAGATTGATAGCGGCTGTCATGGAGGATTCTTGCCCCCCAAGCCGAGAGTTTCAACACTGCTGGACCACTCACACCCCAATGGGTAATTAATAACGGTCCAGTTTGTTGTAATGGGGTCTTACCTGAATTTGATAACCGAAGATTTACGGAATTAACGCTAATTCCCGCTAATTCCCGCAGTTGAGGGTCAGCAATATTAAAGGTAAACAGAGAAGGTACAGGCGGTTGGATATCATGACCCAATTCTCTAGCGATTTTATAACCAGCTAAACTGCTACCTGTAGCTAACAGTAGTCTATCACATTCTTTGGTTTCTCCCGATTTGAGGAGAATTTCAAAACCCGCATTTTTGCGGCTGACAGCAGTTACAGGTGTACCAATACAGATTTCTATTTTAGCTGTAAAAGCCGTCTTAATCAAACATTCCGCAATAGTTTCCGCCCGATCTGTAATTGGGAACATCCGGCCATCTGCTTCTGTTTTCACATTCACACCATGGGCTGCAAACCAGGCTATGGTGTCTAAAGGTTGAAAACGAGTAAATGCACCCAACAAGGCTTTACCACCTCTAGGGTAATTCTGGACTAAAGTTTTTGGTTCAAAACAAGCATGAGTAACGTTACAACGTCCCCCACCGGAAATCAGCACTTTCGCCAAAGGTTGACGACTAGCTTCGATTAAAGTAACTTTAGCTTGGGGATTAGCTTGGGCGCAAGCGATCGCGCCAAAAAATCCCGCAGCCCCACCACCGATAACTACAATTTGCAAGGGTAACAACTTCAAAAATTTTCGTAATATCCAATATCCAGATCCCCGACTTCTCAAAGAAGTCGGGGATCTATTTCCATATTACTCTTCATATAACTCAAAGTCTTCTTTGGCTGCACCACAAACTGGACATACCCAATCATCTGGAATATCTTCAAAGGCTGTTCCTGGTTCTATGCCACTATCAGAATCACCTACTTCGGGGTCATATACATAGCCACATACCGTACATATATATTTTTTCATCTTGTTTTCCGCGAGATACCCCATCCTCAGCGAAGCAGGGTGGGGAGGGATAGTGCGTTTAATTTAATGGCTCCATGCCGTTAAATTAAACATTCTCCGAGTTGACAACACGATTAAACCCGTGTTTCGCTTAATCAATCGGACTTTTTTAGCTGTACATTGTCCTAATCGTTTCCAGTTGGAATCACTAACTGAAACAAGTTTTTCCGTGTCTCCACTAACCCAGCCAAAAAATGTTTTTTGTCCTTGGGTAGCTTCCACAAAATCACCTTTTCTAAATCCATGCCTCGTAGTAGTTCCACCATATTTACGTCTATTCCCAGATGAAGAGAAAACCATTAAATGTAGTTGCCTACGACTAATTGGAGGACGACGCAAAATAGTAAATTGCGACCCAGTAATAGTGACGTTACCTATCCAAGACGCACCATGAGTTTTTGTTCCTTCCCATATTTTGTATTCAACAAACTGTGAACAAGCTAAAGTAACTGCATCAACCGCATGAGTTTCTGGAATTTGTAGAGACTTATCGGATTTTTCTTTGTATAAACCCAAGTATTTACGAAGATTCGATGTTTCCCATCCTTTCCTTAATTCTACTTTGAAGAGTTCAGATAATCGATCAATTTGATATCTTTGACCTACCATTACTGGACTAAAACTCTTGTTTCCTCTTGCCTCAACCTCTTCAATGACAATTGTTTTTACTGGGTAGATTTCACACAATAAAATTATTACTCTATATTCTAGGTCTTTGTTAGCTCGAATGCTTGGAGGAAGTTTAGAACCCCGACGATTATCAAATCTAACTTGACGATGGCTACGTTTACTGAATGATAATTTCCGATTAATTCGTCTTCCACGTCTTCCACGTCTCATCATAGCTCTTTGCTCCATTCTGTCTTTGACTGTTTTGAATGGAAGAACTAGGTGCAACATTTGTAGTGTGTATTTTTCAGATTGAACTGCTATACCAGAAAACATTTTTCCTGGGTCTAATCCAATGACGATTTCTTGAGCTTTTGTGTTAGATGGTTCAGCTATTAACTGGACATAAAAAATACCTAACTTATTAAATTTACCAATTGCAATACCAGTTTTAATCCAACGTCTAGCGCGACTAGGTTTTGTTGGCATTAATGGAACATTGTCTACTGAAATTACTGGTACTCGCATAAAGAGATAATCCTTGGAGTAAAAGTTTAAGTCCCCTCGCCCAACTAATCCAAAATGTCTTGGCTCAACCCAACGACTAAACAAATAGTCTTGCAGATAATCCAAACTGGGGAAGTATTTGGAAGTGCGTGTCAGGATTAGTCTCAAATGGGCTAGTCAAACACGTAATTTTTGTTAATTACAAGCCCCATCCTTCTTCAAGGTGGGGTTATTGACCCCAAATAAAGAAGATTTTTTTTATTTATAGCATGACAGTTGAGGGTGCAGAATGGAAATTATGAAAAAATGTTAAGTTTATTGACTAATTTGGTTTTGAATGAATCAAATTCACCTGAATCTCCGTCCTTATTTCCATAAAGTTGTGTAACAACAACTTTTGTTTGACTGTTTTGATCACAGGGCTGAAAATACTCAAAACACATAAGTTATGAATCATCAAAATTTCCAGAATAAATCTATCAAGTTTGTACAAGCTTCTCTGGCTGCCGCTGCACTGATGATAGCTTCTGTTGGGCCTGCTTTTGCTGACAGCAAAGTTAAAATCGTAGGTGCAGGATATGGTGGTAATGGTTGCCCTGAAGGATCTGCTAGTGTAAACGTTAGTCCCGATGGTCAAGAGCTAAGTATTCTATTTGATCAATTTATCGCTCTGGGGAATAAATCATCAGAAGCACGCAAAAGCTGTAATTTGAGCATTCCTATTCAAGTACCCCAAGGGTTTCAAATTTCCCTCTACGATGCTGATTATCGGGGTTATGTTGCTCCCGGTACAACGGGGAAACTAAGAGCAGAATACTTTTTTGCTGGTCAGCGTGGCCCCGTCTTTTCTAGAACATTTAGTGGGGAAATGGACTACAACGTTCGAGATAAATTAGTGACTGTAGGTGATGTCTGGTCAGCCTGTGGTGATAGTGTAAATATGCGGGTGAATGCTGCAATGATCGCTAGTGGTCAAGGAATGGCAACTGTTGACTCTTTTGATCTGGCCCATCGTGGTTTAGTTTACCACGTGAAATATCGTCAGTGTAGGTAATTAATACTGACTCCTCGCTTTTTCAAGCGAGGAGTTGATAATAGGACTAGCCCTACCAAGGTGACTAACAGAAATACATTGTTTCGGTGCTATCATCTTGAATCATCCCATCATACTTTTGGTTTTTTGAAGGTTGAAACAACCAATCCTCGTTCCAAATTTCACCACCTTGAAAGGGCTAGTCCTAGGTAGTTAAAAACGCCACCATCGCCTTGAGCAATAACTGAAGATTGCCAAAGCGATCGCCCCAAAGAACAGTAGAGTAATTACACCCCCAGGAAGGAAAGTAATAATACCGAACCCTCTCAATATAAATAAAGATACACTCATACCCAAAAGAATGCCAAAACCCTGGACAAATTTGCCATTTAAAGAAGATTGACTCACTGTTTTTCCTGTTAACTCTAATTTACGCTGGATGTGAAAATAATGATTCCATCATTGTGAAGATGAAGTTAAAACTGATTACCTGCGAAAACTTCATGAATTGGACTGTAATTAGAATTAAGTGAGCTAAACTCAATTAAATCATCACGGTTAATCAGTTAAAAAGTTACCAAAATCACTATATCTGCATTATATTATGTCAAATTCAAATCTTAAAAATCTGGCTTACCCCACATTACCTTTATCAGATACCCTCTGGAATCAAGATCAGCAAAAATTACTAATGCAGGGGGAAATATTGGTAAAAACGCGATCTCATACTAACTGGGGTGGTGCTGTTACCGCTTGGATGTATGTTCCCCTGATCAGATCTCATGTCTGGCAACAAATTACAGATTACCCTCGGTGGGTACAATATTTTCCCGATATCACTAAAAGCGAAATCATCTCCTTTGGAGATGTTAAACGTCTGTATCAAGCCGCACAAAAAGCCTTTTTATTTTTCACAGCCCAAGTAGAAATTTATTTGAGTGTGGTGGAAGTCTTAGGGCAGCAGGTTCAGTTTCGCATGGAAAGAGGCTCATTCACAGATTTTCAGGCCAGTTTAGAACTCAAAGACATGGGTAATGGCACTTTGTTAGCCTATACAGTCCAAGCAACCCCTAATATTCCCATTCCCTCAATTTTTATTGAACAAGCAATGAATTTGGAATTACCAGCAAATCTATGTAAAATGCGACAGGTGCTTTGTAATCATCAATAATAGCAATGTCACAGGCAACTACTATTTTAGATTTTTGGTTTGGTCATCTAAATGACCCAAATTATGGGAAAATTCAACCATTTTGGTTTGAAAAATCACCAGATTTCGATGCTAAAGTCCGCAACCTTTTTTTGGAAGATTACCAAAAAGCGGTAGCAGGATATTTACATGATTGGATGAACTCACCAGAAACCTGTTTAGCTTTAATTTTGCTACTAGATCAATTTCCCCGCAATATGTTTCGTGATACTCCAGAAGCCTTTGCAACGGACTGGGAAGCACTGTCATTAGCACAACACGCAACAGACAAGGGCTATGATAGACAATTATTAGCTGTGCAACGCTGGTTTATATATTTACCTTTTGAACACAGTGAAAACTCAGTTGATCAACGCAAGTGTATTAAGCTATTTCAACAACTTAGTCATGATCCCTACAGTGCAAAAGCGATTGAATCAGCTTTTCGACACAAGGAAATAATTGCCCGATTTGGTCGTTTTCCCCATCGTAACGCCATTTTAGGACGCATCTCGACCCCAGAGGAAGAGGAGTTTTTAGAAGAACCTGGTTCTTCATTTTAAGTTGGGGATTGGGTTATTTTTCCCCGCACCCTATGTGGGTTTGAAACTGTTAATTCTCTGTGAGTATGTGTTTCCGTAGCATACAGTAGCCTCATAGGTAATTTTTGTTTGCATATCTGCCAATAAACGTTTTAATTTGTCCAGTCACAAAGCATTAAATCAGGGGGTTATTTCCACAACTCCCTTTTTTAGTGCGCTGTTTTCTCTAAATCGTGCTTAATTTTAGTAAAAAAATAAATTTACGTCTTTAGATAGATGACATGAGTTTGATAAACTTTTAAAATCACTTGGGTTTTGTGTTATTAAATACAGCGAATTTTAGTCTAGTTATTCTAGCTGGTATTTTTTGTATTTTTGTATCAAAATTCGACAAATATCCCTATTTTTGTGGTATTTTCACCACAAATCAATGTATTTAAAACCAGTGAGACCATAACAATGTCTGAAAATTACGGTTTGTTATTAAACGATGACAACGATCAATCAATCAATCAATTATAACATCAGCATTAGAACTAGCAAAAAATCAACTATATAGTTTTGCCAATAGTCTAGATTTTCAAACCAAAATGCAATTGGCCTTTGGTGTTGCAGTTGATTCAAATAGTTTTCAACTTGCTTGGCGAAATCAAGATTTCAGTGTAATTCCCAATATTGAAGTTCGTACCGGATCTGAACTTGGTGGAGCAATTGGAGCTTATGCTCAAGCCACTAATACGATCTATTTATCTCAAGATTATCTCAACCAAAATGCAAACAATATAGACTCTATCACTTCAGTCTTATTGGAAGAGATTGGTCATGCTGTAGATGCAAAAGTAAATATAGTAGATGCTCCTGGAGAAGAGGGGGCGATCTTTTCAGGTGTTGTTCAAGGTAAGACATTTGAGCCTGAGCAGATACAACAATTGAATGCTAAGGATGATTATACAACTATTACTTTAGATGGTCAGATAGTTCAGATTGAGCAAGCCAGTATTTCAGACAGAGGTGGCGAGGGTGGAACAAATAAAACAATTCAACTAGATCCTTTGCCTGCTGGACAGACTAATAAGGGTAGCGTTACTGTCAAGTATTCTTATGAACATTTCAGTATCCCCGATCAATTTACAATTCGCTATGAAGGAAAGAATATTTTCGACACAGGTGGACTTGTCTCAGGTAGCCGTAGTGGTTCGGTAACTTTTGAGCGAGGAAATTCTGATGTCATAGAAATCAAAGTCACTGCACCAGAAGACGGTACTGCTTGGGAATTCTCTGTTAGCGCTGATGACTGTGCAGATACAACTCCTCTAAATATTGAGGCATCTGGTGGCGACTTCAAAGATAATGATGGTGATGGAGACTGTGAATTTAATGGGACAGTCACAATTGGTAGAACAGATGGAACTGCCAAGCTGATTAGAATAGATGGCGGAACCGTAGAATACGATAGTAAAGAAGTTAGAGTTACTAACGGTACTGTTTTTTCTCTAATTGGTTCAGTTCCCAATCCTTTGTTTAGTGGTTCTTTTACAATCCCCTTTGCTACCTCACGCAGTACTTCGCTAACTGAAAGTGGAAGCTCGGCAACTGATTTCAAGTTGGGTGGACTAGATGTAGATTTCAAATCTATTTTTATAGATAGAAATGAGATCAGATTTGGAGCAGAGTTTTCTTTGCCAGAAAAAATTACTGGACAACCTGTAAAAGTTACATTATTACCTGACAATGCGAACGCCTTGATAATTGGGAATACTGGACCTAAGCTTGGGATTAGCGGAAAAATTGATTTTCCAGACCCTCCCGAATTTAAGCTCTTTCGCGTTATTGAAGTTGAGGCTGAAAATCTAAGCATTGAGTATATTGCAGCAGATAATGAGCTAAAAATTCAAGGCAAACTTGAGGTTGAGACCTTTACCAAATCTACAGAAATTGAATTGGAAGCTGACTTTACGGGAGAAAACTTTATTTCCATCAAAGATGGTAGAGCCACTGTCAAAGGTAGTCTTTCTGTAGAAGATATAAAACTTCCTGGAGGCTGGAAATTAGAACAAGCTAAGCTCACTTTAAACACTACTTCAGATCCAGCTTTGGTGGGTGGAGAAGTAAGCGTTACCTTCCCTTGGGGTAAAGCAGTACCGCCTAGGAAAGCTGGCGCGGGATTGGGGCTAGAGTTCGCAGTTAGCCCTTTTCAACTTAATGGCGTTTCAGCAAGTGTAGCTCTTCCTTCTCCAGGTGTCCCTATTGGAACAACTGGAATATTTTTGACTGATGTTGGTGGCTCAGTTAAAAACCTAGCTCGTTCCCAATCTGACCCGATTGAATTTGGGGGGAATATTGGATTGAGCGGAGGTCCGAAGATTTTAGGAGTTTCCTTACTTGAAGCGAGTCTCAATGTTAAGATAACTCCAAACAATTTAACAGGAACAGGTAAAGTTACTTTAATCAATGATGCTATTGCAAACGCGACACAAACCACTACTTTAGATTGGAATAAGGGGTTTTTGACTAGTTCGGGAGGTTACTCGATTTTAGATGGTGCAATCACCACAAATACCAAATTTAAAGTTGACTCTGGTTTTAACCTAAATTTCAGCAACAGCGCTTCACTGAATGTTCCTAAATCTATTCCTGTGATTAGTGGTAAATCTTTAGCCTCAGGTAACTTCGCTTTTGATTTTAGTAACAACGGCAATTTTGGTGATGATTTTGCAGCAGGCTGGGGTCAATTCAGTATTCCTATCCCCATTCTTGGTACTATAACTAAAACATTGGGGTTCAAAGGATTCTTTGATGGTCGAATCGTACCGATTTTCGGAAGAAACATTCCTGAAACCAGTAGCTTTGCAATTCCTGTAAATACTCCGTTCGTAATTTTAGCTGCTGATTGGGAAACTCCAAACTCGAATGTGAAGGTGCGAATCAAGAAGCCAGATGGAAGTTTCATTGATGAAGCGCAATTTGCTGCAAATAATATTGCTATCGTTCCAGATTTAACGGACAACGATACCAGAGCAGTAGTAATTGCGAATCCTATCCCTGGTATTTGGGATATTTTAGTCGTCGATCCTACTGGTCTTGGAGCAATTGACTACACTGCAATCGCTGATTCAGTCGTACCAACTATTCAGATTACAAGTCCTGGCACCGAAGTAACCAGTAATGGAATCGTCAATATAGGCTTTAACGCTGTAGATTCTGATTCAACTGCAAAAATTAAGTTGTTTTATGATGATGACAACACAGGCTTAGATGGTCTCTTAATCACCGACTCTCTAATAGAAAATGATGGTGTTGGAACGTTTTCTTGGAATACTGAGGGAGTTCCCACTGGAGAGTATTTCATCTATGCCATGATTATGGATGATGAGAATATACCTGTCTTCAGCAACTACTCTGCTGGCAAGATCAAGGTAACTGAATCGGCTGACCTAGAACTCAATAAGATTGTAGTTGGTAGCGATCCCATCACAAGCTCTAACTTTACCTATCGACTCTCTGTAACTAACAAAGGTACTTCTTTATCGAAGGGTGTAGTTTTACAAGATTCACTGCCTCCTGAAGTAACATTTGTTTCTGCTTCTGCCGCTCCATCTCAGCAAACTGGCAGCGTCCTGACATTTAATCTTGGTGAAGTAGCTCCTGGAGAGACTAAGACTGTCGATATTACTGTCAAAGCTCCTGCAACAGCATTGACATTGCTAAATACTGCGGAAGTTACCTCCAAAACCTTCGACTCCCTAATTGGCAACAACTTCTTTAACTTGTCTACTACTATTGACGCTCCCCCAACCTCTATTGCTGACTTATCTGTTACTGCCAACCCAGTTACTGCCAATCTCAAAGTTGGCGATAGGGTTACCTACGATTTCGTTGTAACTAACAATGGGACTGCAAATGCTTCTAGCGTAGCGTTCAGAACAAACTTCACTGCAAATGCTGGCGGAGTTCAAAATCTTAGAGCAAATGTAGGCAGCATTAATGGAGATATAATAACTGCTAATCTAGGCTCTCTTACACCTGGACAGTCCAGAACTATATCTGTTTCCGCAGACTTGACTGCTGCTGGTACTTTGACTACTACAGCAGATATCTCAGGAAATGAACTTGATCCTTCCACTTTGAATAACAGTTTGATACTGCAAAAAAATGTCGAAGCTATTGCTCTTGCACCTGCGGATCTAGAACTTTCTCTAACTTCAGATAAAACTACTGCAAACATTGATGACATCGTTACTTTCCGATTAACCCTCACAAACAAAGGTACTGGAGCCGCTACATCAATTAAAGTCAAACAAGTGTTAGCGTCAGGATTAACTTTTGTTTCATCAAGTTCCCAGCAAGGTACATATGACTCAGTATCTGGTGTTTGGGATGCTGGCAATATTGCCAAAGACAATCGAGCTTTTATCAATATTGTCACAAAAGTCACTTCTGGAGGGAGTCTTTTAAATACGGCTGAAATAATTGCAGTAGCTGAAACCGATCCTGATTCCACGCCTAATAACAATAACCCCAATGAAGATGACCAAGCTTTAGTTACCTTAAATGCAGCTTTAGCAACACCAACCCTCACAAAAACTGCTGATGATATATTCACCATTGCTGGTGGTTCTGGGAACAAACCAAAACTTCAAATTGCCCTTGCAGAATCTAATTCTAATCTGTTGAATGAATTGGGTGTATTTACAGTTGACGATGCCCAAGGTAAAATTAATGGCATTGCTCCAGGGGAAACAGGTTATACCCAAGCAGCTTTGAATAAATCAAAAGTGATTTTCTCAACTATTGCTAATGTCCCCAATGGATTTAATATCAACAACCTCACAAGCCTAATAGAATTTAACTCCGGTAATAACCTGAGATTCTTATTAGTCAAAAACGGTACAATTGATAGCGTCCAAAATGGCATCACCCCAACTTCAGATATACTTTTCTCTGACCTCTCAAGCCAAAAAATTACAGATTTGGGTACTGATGGTTTCTCCTTAGCTTGGAAAGATGGATCTAATAATAATACTGACTTCAAAGATTTGGTAGTTAATATTAAATCCACAAATGACCCATTACCCTTGGGTACAAATCTGCAAGGCAAACAACAAGGAGAAGTCCTTGATTTACGCGGGATAACCAACAACGTAAAAGCTGATTTTACTGTGAATAGAGAAGCAGCTTTTAATAACTTCGTCGGCTTTTATAAAGTAGCTGATGAAAATGGTGGTATTGATGCTGATGGTAATGGTACTGTTGATTTGCGTCCTGGTGACTCAGGTTATGCTCAAGCGGCTATAAAGAGTCGTGTAGCGGGAATTGATCTCGGAGTTAATAACCAAGGAACTGCCTCTTTCACAGATAAAATATTTACAGGAGGAAGTATTTTTGCACCGTTTATTCTTACAGATGGTCGGACAGTAGATCAAGTTCTGAATGGACAAGTTGACCAAGCTTACTTTGCCTATTTAGGGGCTAATGCTGATAAGGTAGATCACATTCGTCTGTTAGGAAATAACGTCTTTGGTTTTGAAGATTTAGCAGGTGGGGGAGATAAAGATTACAACGATATTATTGTCAAAGTAACCTTGAGTGTTGTTTAGTCTCCTCAGAGGTTATTTGAAAAGCGATTAAAAAGATGCCTCCGGCTCCCGTTAGGAATACGCGGCTACACAGACAAAACCCACCTGCGTGGGTTCAAAAGCCTTGATTTTTCATTAGTCCACGTAGGTGGACTTCGTTTGTGTAGACGCGGTTTCTAACCGCCCGTTTAACTATTTATGCCAAAGTAGAAGTAGTCGGTTTTAACCGACTTTAGCTTTTAGACAGGGAATAAATTCCCTGGCTTGAAGGGACTCTCAAATCTAACCCATAAAGACCTCTGCGGGTAAGCGATTAAAGGAAAGGCGCTCATTTTGAATATCTACAAAAATGGTGTCACCATCGCTAAAATCACCGCGTAAAATGGCTTTGGCTATTTGGGTTTCTAATTCTCGCTGAATTGCTCGTTTTAATGGTCTTGCACCAAAAACGGGATCATACCCTACTTCCGCTAAAAAGTCAAGAGCAGAACTAGATAATTTCAAAGATATTTTTCTGTCAGTTAATCTTTGTTTTAACCTATCTACTTGTAACTGGACAATATGCCGCAATTCCGATTTTTGTAAACTGTGGAAAATAATCAATTCATCAAGACGGTTTAAGAACTCTGGCCGGAAACTATTTCGCATGGCTTCCATAACGCGATTACGCATTTCATCGTAACGGTTATCATCTCCAGCTAGATCAAGAATGTATTGAGAACCAATGTTGCTGGTCATGATAATGATACTATTTTTAAAGTCCACTGTCCGACCTTGGGCATCTGTCACCCTGCCATCATCCAGAATTTGCAGAAAAATATTAAAAACGTCGGGGTGGGCTTTTTCGATTTCGTCGAATAAAATCACTGCGTAGGGACGACGACGAATGGCCTCCGTGAGTTGTCCTCCTTCTTCATAGCCAACATATCCTGGAGGCGCACCGATTAAACGAGAAACGGCGTGTTTTTCCATGTATTCTGACATATCGATCCGCACTAGAGCTTCCTCTGTATCGAACATATAGGAGGCTAAGGCTTTAGCTAGTTCGGTTTTTCCCACACCTGTCGGACCAAGGAAGACAAAACTAGCTATGGGACGGTTAGGGTCAGAGAGTCCAGCCCGAGAACGTTGAATGGCATCAGCGACAGCGGTAACAGCTTCTTGTTGACCGACAACCCGCTGATGTAATTCATCTTCTAAATGTAGAAGTTTTTCTTTTTCGGATTCTACTAATTTATTCAGAGGAATGCCTGTCCATTTAGAAATAATTTCCGCAATATCGGCTTCTGTAACTTCTTCTCTGAGTAAAGATTTTCCAGTTCCTTGGGTGTGGGAAAGTTCAGTTTCTACAGCTTGTAATTGCCGATGTAAATCTGTTAATTTACCATATTTCAACTCCGCAGCCCGATTGAGATCATAGTCTCTTTCTGTTTGTTGAATTTCTAAATTAACTCGGTCAATTTCTTCTTTAATTGACTGAATTCTGGTGATGATATCTTTTTCCGATTGCCATTGTGCGCTGAGAGTTCTTTGTTCTTCTTTCAGGTCTGCGAGTTCTTTTTCTAATCTTTCTAAGCGTTCACGGGAAGCCGGATCACTTTCTTTTTGTAAAGAGAGTTTTTCCATTTCTAATTGGAGAATTTTCCGATCAATTTCGTCTAGTTCTTCGGGTTTGGATGTAATCTCCATTTTCAGTCTAGCAGCGGCTTCGTCTACTAAATCAATAGCTTTGTCGGGGAGAAAGCGATCGCTAATATAACGATTCGATAAAGTAGCCGCAGCAACTAAAGCACTATCAGAAATTCTCACCCCGTGATGGACTTCATAACGTTCTTTCAAACCGCGTAAAATCGAAATTGTATCAACAACATTGGGCTGATCTACATAAACTTGTTGAAAGCGTCTTTCTAAAGCTGCATCTTTTTCCAAATATTTGCGATATTCGTCCAAAGTTGTTGCCCCAATACAGCGTAACTCACCTCGCGCTAACATGGGCTTTAATAAGTTTCCGGCATCCATAGCCCCTTGGGTTGCACCTGCACCGACAACAGTATGAATTTCATCAATAAATAAAACAATATTTCCACCTGATTCTGTAACTTCTTTTAATACGGCTTTGAGACGTTCTTCAAATTCACCTCGGAATTTTGCCCCCGCAATTAAAGCCCCCATATCTAAACTAATCAGTTTGCGGTCTTTGAGAGATTGGGGAACATCTCCCGCAACTATACGCTGTGCTAAACCTTCGGCGATCGCAGTTTTTCCCACGCCAGGTTCACCAATTAAAACCGGGTTATTTTTAGTTCTCCGGGAGAGAATTTGTACCGTGCGCCGGATTTCATCATCACGACCAATTACGGGGTCTAATTGACCTTTGCGGGCGGCTTCTGTGAGATCGCGGCCGTACTTCTCCAGTGATTGATATTTACCTTCTGGATTTTGGTCTGTCACTTTTTGCTTCCCCCGGATTTCTTTAATAATATTTTTGAGTTTGTTTTCATCTAAACCAAATTCTTGGCATAGACTTTTTCCAAAACGGTCATCTTTGGCGTAACCCAGCAGTAAATGTTCAATAGAAATATATTCGTCTTTAAATTCCTGACGATATTTTTCTGCCCGATCTAATAACGTATCTAAACTTCGTCCTAAATAAACGGAAGTGCTATTACCAGATACCTTGGGTTGACGTTGAATAAATTGCTCGGTGCGGTCTCGGACTTTTTGGAGATTTGCCCCAGCTTTAGTAAAAATAGCGCTGGCTAATCCTTCCTGTTCTAGCAACCCTTTCATCAAATGTTCACTTTCTAGCTGCTGTTGCTGGTACTGTTTGGCGACATCAGGGGTATGGGCGATCGCTTCCCAGGCTTTTTCTGTAAATTGATCGGGGTTAGTCGGCTGCATAAGCTTTTAGAATAACAAACTACTGTTTAATAAGATCATTGTAAAAATATCTGGGGTAATAGCTAGATCGGTCTTCACATCTTTAAAATGTAGTATTATTGCCCAATATTCGATAACTGTTGCATATCTATCTTCAACGCTCTTTTATCGGTGGAAAATGAGGATATATTCGCAAACCTTAACGGATATTTTCCAGGTATTCCATACAACCAACAATTTCAAATCATCTACAGAGGGATGATAGATAAGTTTTTTTAATAGTCTGTTTGGAAAAATAGTTTATTCTCAATAAGCCGGGGGTAATTCTCAGAGTTATTGAGAACTATGTCAATAATTTAACGAGGTTTCAACTTTCTAGCAATTGATTATTGACATACTTCCAGTTTATGCTATATTAAGGTTAAACTTGGAAAGTATTGTTGTCCAAAGTTACAGTCTTTCTCCTGATGTTTATATTTTAGATCCTTTTTTGTAGGAACTTCTACAAATACACGAACGCGGATAAACGCAGATAAACGCAGATAAGAACAGATAAGGATGTGTCAAACCCACGATATAGAGGAATGGGGAATTAGGCAAATATGTTAAACTTTTAAGAAAAGCGCAAGTCAAAGTGGTGATATGGCAATTCAGTCAACAGCAGGAATTTTATTCCAAACTGCTCATGAAAGTCGTTACACTTGGGATGAAAACTTTCCTGGTTATGCTGCCGATGTGCAACTGCTACAGGCAGGCGAAGTTTATACTGGTAAAATTCAGATTGATAGTAACTTGAATGTAGAAATTACAGGAGTTGCAGATAAACAAATAGAAGCAGGAATTGATATTCAGTTACAGGAAATAGTTACCCGCTGTCAAAGAAGCAATTTTCAAACTACTTACGGTCAACATGAGTTTAGTTTAGATGAGACAGTAGAAACAGATACAGTAAAGGTTTTTGTCAAAAGTGAAACTACTGATTCTTGTTATAATATCCATAACCAAAAAATTTGTCAGGAAATTCGCGTGATGGGTCGGATGGCTTTAGAGATTAATTCTGGGGAATTTGTAGATACAGACTCCGGTTATCTCCCTTCTGCATATCATGTAGTTTTTCGGAATTCGCAAACAAGTGATGTTAATAGCATTCTCAAGTTTACAGATACATATCAAAAGTTTGGTGATTATTACATTTTGACCAAGCAGGTAGTCGCAGAGTATGAAGATGGAGAAAGTAATCCGCCTCAATCAATTACTGAGTTTATTTATTCCAATATTCAACTACTGACAACTGACAATTGAACTAATAACTGGGCGCAGGCCTTGCGCCCCTACGGAACTAATGACCAATTATCCATTCCCAGCCTACACTAGATTATTAGCAACTTGAAAAATTCTCAATTTATTAACTAAGCAGGTCTAAGATTATGGAACTAACGATAGCAAATGTAGAAACCGTGTTAGATGAAATGCGTCCTTATCTCATCTCTGATGGTGGTAACGTAGAAATTGTAGAATTGGATGGACCGATTGTGAAAGTCCGGTTACAGGGTGCTTGTGGTTCTTGTCCTAGTTCAACCATGACTCTGAAAATGGGTATTGAACGCCGTCTCAAGGAAATGATTCCTGAAATCGCTGAAGTCGAACAAGTTATCTAAATTACTGGTAATGGGTTATTAGTCATTAGTCATTAGTTAAGATATGCCAATTACCAATTACCAATTACCCATTACCAATTACCCATTACCCATCTTCCACATTATGTCTCATCCTCTGCACGTTGCATTTATCTGGCATCAACACCAACCGTTGTACAAGTCTCCTGAAAATGGTAGTTCACTGGGAACTAGTCAGCAGTATCGCTTGCCTTGGGTACGTTTACATGGAACTAAGGATTATTTAGATTTAGTATTATTGTTAGAGAAATATCCTAAATTGCATCAAACAGTAAATTTAGTCCCTTCGTTAATTTTGCAACTGGAAGATTATGTTGCAGGTACGGCTTTTGACCCTTATTTAACTGCTAGTTTAACTCCTGTAGAACAGTTAAGCCGTGAACAGAAAGAGTTTATTATTCAACATTTCTTTGATGCTAACCATCATACTTTAATTGATCCTCATCCTCGTTATGCCCAGTTATATTACCAAAGACAAGAGCAAGGACAAAGTTGGTGTTTAGCAAATTGGCAGTTGCCAGATTATGGTGATTTACTAGCTTGGCATAATTTAGCTTGGATTGATCCTTTGTTCTGGAATGACCCGGAAATTGCAGCTTGGTTAGAACAAGGACGTAATTTTAGTTTAGGCGATCGCCAGCGCATTTATTCTAAACAGCGGCAAATCCTCAGTCAGATTATTCCCCAACATCGGAAAATGCAGAAAAGTGGACAACTGGAAGTTACCACCACACCCTACACTCACCCGATTTTACCTCTATTAGCTGATACTAACGCCGGACGGGTTGCAGTGCCACAGATGACATTACCTAACCAGCGGTTTCAGTGGACAGAAGATATCCCTCGACATTTACAAAAATCCTGGGATTTATATATAGATAGATTTGGACAAGAACCAAGAGGTTTATGGCCTTCAGAACAATCCGTTAGTCCAGAAATTTTACCGTATATTATTAAACAAGGTTTTCAATGGATTTGCTCAGATGAAGCAGTTTTAGGTTGGTCATTAAAACACTTTTTCCATCGTGACAGTGCGGGAAATGTAGAACAACCAGAATTGCTTTATCGTCCCTACCGTCTAAAAACTCCAGCCGGTGATGTATCTATAGTTTTCCGTGATCACAGATTATCAGATCTGATTGGTTTTACATACAGTGCAATGCCGGCGAAAAAGGCAGTAGCGGATTTGATCGGACATTTGCAAGCAATAGCTAAAAAACAAAAAGAAAGTGACGATGATCAACCTTGGTTAGTGACAATTGCCCTTGACGGGGAAAATTGTTGGGAATTTTATCACCAAGATGGGAAAGAGTTCCTGGAAACATTGTATGGAAGTTTGAGTAATGAACCCCATATCAAACTTGTCACCGTTTCCGAATTTATTGACGAATTCTCTCCCACCGCAACTATTCCCAGCGAACAACTCCATAGTGGTTCTTGGGTAGATGGTAATTTTACCACATGGATCGGAGATCCAGTCAAAAACCGTGCTTGGGATTATCTCACCGCAGCGAGACAAGTCTTAGCAAATCATCCCGAAGCTACAGAAGAAAACAACCCCGCAGCTTGGGAAGCCCTATATGCGGCTGAAGGTTCAGACTGGTTTTGGTGGTTTGGAGAGGGACATTCTTCTAATCAAGATGCCATTTTTGACCAATTATTTCGGGAACATCTTTATGGCATTTACAAAGCCTTAAATGAACCCATACCCCCATATCTGCACAGTCCCCTAGAAATCCATGAAGCCCGTTCCGACCATAGACCAGAAGGCTTTATTCATCCAATTATAGATGGTAAAGGTGATGAACAGGATTGGGACAAAGCCGGACGGATAGAAGTTGGTGGTGCAAGAGGAACAATGCACAACAGCAGCGTCATTCAAAAGCTCTGGTATGGAGTAGACCATTTGAATTTTTATGTGCGTGTAGATTTTAAAACTGGTGCTGTTCCTGGCAAGGATTTACCCGCAGATTTAAACCTACTTTGGTATTATCCAGATAGAACAATGGTGAATAGTTCCATACCTTTAGCCGATGTACCAGATACCGCACCTTTGAATTATCTATTTCACCATCATTTGCAAGTTAATTTACTCAGTCAATCGGTACAGTTTAGAGTAGCAGGAGATGATCATTTATGGTATCCTCGTGCTACTCGCGCTCAAGCTGCGTTAGGTTCTTGTTTGGAAGTAGCAGTACCTTGGGCTGATTTGCAAGTCCCTCCAGATTATCCTCTGCGGTTGATTTTGGTGTTATCTGATGATGGTTGTTTTTCTGGTTATGTGCCAGAAAATGGTTTGATTCCGATTGATGTTCCTTAGTGAGGACGGTTTCGCGCAAAGGAGTATAATAGAATGTGTATCCCAACATAAAACTCTCTTCTTCCTTCGTGTCCTATCTCTATGGCTCCTGCGTCGCCACGCAAGCTATCGAGACGCTCCGCGAACGCTCCTTCATGGTTAATTAAATCAAAATTTTAGGGTGCGTCAGGAAAACCCAACACACTCTAATAACTAATGACGAATAACTAATTAGCAACTTCAGCCATTTCAATTACCCTGCCGTCATAATCTTTAACTAAAAAATTCAGAGGCTTTTGGTTGCGAATTTTGAACTTCAAACCTCGCACTTCTACCCGCATTAAAATTAATTCTAGACAATCATGATCAAAACAAACATGACGATGTTGATCTTTTTTGCCTAAACTTGCACCTGTAATGATATGTAATTGAGTATTTTTCTTGAGTTGATACCACAGCCCGTCATTAGCATTATTCATAGTGCTGTTAGACCAACTCGGACTAGCAGACATATAAAGCGGGTCAATACCTGTTGCACCAATGGTTTGCTCATAGTTGTAATAATAGTGCAAGGGTACTTCAGCTACTGGTAAATCTAGCAATCCTGCATATAACTGTCGGGCAACTTCTAAATCAGATACCATAACAGTATAAACTTTAGGTGCGCTACTCAGGAACATCCACATAGCACCAGCGTAAGCTGCCAGCAGCATAATCATAATCCCCTGGGTGGAGAACAGACTATCCAAGGGCAGCGAAGGTAAGAAAGAGCCTAAAGTAAGTGGACTCAGTAGGGACATTGTGGAACTAGTTTCTATAACCATGAACACAGAGGATAAAAATAGAGGAGACGCTTTTATTATTGTCAGTTAAGACTAACATTAAGTCCTTGCTTCTAGTTTATCAATAGTCTAGTAGTCTGAACATTTACAAACTAACTGACTTCTGGATATTATTTAGCCATAGCATTAACCATTCCCTAGTATATTTTAACAACTATCTAGTCCAGAGATTGTGCAAATTCCCCATTTTCCCGAAGCTAATCACCCATTGGTCAAGTCGCTATTTCATCATAGTGATCAAGAACTACTGAGTTTATTTCAGCAATATCCAGATTATGGCAAATATTTTACGGTGATTTTTTGCCGTTATAGCCCCATAGTTTACACCTTAATTCGACATTCAGCGCGATCGCCTGTACAAGCTGATTATTTGTTTGCCCTCATTTGGCGAAATATATATTATGAATTAGGTGGACTGAATTTAAACCAAGCAACCACAGAGACAGAATCCTTAAACCTACAAAACTGGTTAATTAACATCACTGCATTCCATATTAACGAGATTAAGCTACCGCCCACAGAAGCCATTCATTACTCCCTCAAAGATACATCACCACCACTCTGGTGTTATGTAGAACAAGCGTTAGATCAATTACCACCAATATCACGGT
This sequence comes from Dolichospermum sp. OTE_75_concoct_329_sub, assembly GCA_031376645.1. Lineage (GTDB taxonomy): Bacteria > Cyanobacteriota > Cyanobacteriia > Cyanobacteriales > Nostocaceae > Dolichospermum. The sequence continues at coordinate 32,723 of JANMEE010000103.1, forward strand.
TAATCGTCTTAATGGCGCAAACCTTCCACTGGAGTGAAACCAGAATTGCTGCGTATTTGCAAGCTGAAGGAGAACAAATTTCCCCGGCTGAAGTCGCCAGTTCTCTCCAAGAAGGTTATGAGATGCTAGAAGATAAATTACCTGCGGATATTCGAGCTATTTACTTAGGCGAAGAGGGGATTTAGTTATAACTTCAACTATAATAATTACCATAGCTAATCTACTGCACAGAACCAAGGATTAAATCCTGATTCTGCTTACTTCCATAAAATTGGTATTATACCATTTATTTACAGCCGGAATTGCACGGTTATATCTTATGAAACAGCGGCATTTGTTATCAGGAAATCCGATTAATCTAGCCAATTTCCCAAAATTGCCAGTTTTGACTTTTTATATTCTACTATTCACCTGTTTATTGACTACTACAGGTGTAAAAGCAATTGATATTACTCAACAAATTCACCGTCCTTTAAATAGTTCTGCTGGTAAATCATCACGAGATGTAGCTGATAGATTACTCAGAAAAGGTAGACAGCAATTATCCCAAGGGTTTCCCGAAAAAACCCTAAAATTATCTTTAGCGGCCTTAGAAATTTATCACTCATTGGGTGATTTAAAAGCCCAAGGTTCAGCTTATGATTTACTGGCTAATACCTATCTGCAATTACGTGATACCAAAAACGCTGAAGATGCTATTCGGAGACAGTTAGCAATTGCCCGCGATAATCAAGATTTTCAAAATCAGATTTTTGCCCTGAATAATTTAGCTACTTTATTTCTAGAAAAAGGTGAAAATATTGCCGCCGAAGAAACTCTGGAAGATGCTTTAGTAGTTGCGCGTAATATTATTAACATTGAAGGACAGGGGCTATCTTTAAGTAACTTGAGCTTGGTTGCTATTAGAAAAGGTGATTATAATAAAGCTGTCAAAATTGGTGAATATGCCTTGACTTTTCGCCGACAAATTGATGATGCTATTGGTGAAGCTAATACCCTGAATAATCTTGGTGATGCTTATTTAGCTATCGGTGATTATGAAAATACTATTGGTAGTTATGGTTCAGCAATGAAGTTAGCTAACAAAAGTTTTGAGCGTCCTAACCAATTACGAGCAATTGATGGTTTAGTCACAGCTAATACTGCATTGGGGCATTATGATCTAGCTTTACAACTGTTAGAAAACCGGGTAATACTTACAGATTCTATTAAAAATCCCGCCGAAGATTTAAAATATTTAGTCGTCTCTGGAGATATCTATGAAAAAATGGGTAACTTTAACAAAGCCAAGGATTTTTATAAACAAGCTATTTCCTTGGCACAGAAATTAGAAGATAGTAAGCAACAAAGTTTATTAGTTTATAAAATTAATGAATTAAAAGGACGCAAATAATCAAGATCCCTGACTTCTTCAAGAAATGCATCTGGTAGGTTTTGGTGGGCAATGCCCACCCTACAATACTTAAAATCTACAAAAATCATTTATGATTCCTGTAGTAAAAATAGAAAGTAAGTCATGATCACGAATTAAAGAAGATGTAGGGTGGGCAATGCCCACCGAAACCTTAAAATTTACAAATATTGGATAGTTCCTATAGTAAAAATAGGAAATAAGTCATGATCACGAACTAAGGATAAATATGATAGCATACCGAGGAGGGCGGCAAAAATTCAGAAAAGTTAAAAATTCACCCAATTGGGTGATGAATTAGATAAGTCGCATGATTATCATAAAATTTGAACCTTAAAATATTCTTGCTAACTGCTATTCCTAACCTTTTTCAATCATGATTTTTTACATAGAAATTCCCTTTATTGGCAAAAAAGTTAAATATCCATGGCGTTGGTTAATGGGTTTAATAGCCAGTGGTGTCTTAATTGTGGGAACAACAGCCACGATTAAAAGTATACAGCAAAAAAATCGTCCCATAGATGTTACTAAATTAACTGTTCCTGTAGAAGCAAAAAGCGTAACTGTCCGCATTACTGCTAGTGGGAAAGTCCAACCAGTTCAAAGTGTCAATATTAGTCCTAAAAGTCCAGGATTGTTGGCAGAATTAAATGTCGAACAGGGAGATACTGTTAAACAGGGGCAAATTATTGCTCGTATGGATAATTCGGAAATTAAAATGCGAATTCTCCAATACAAAGCTAATTTAGAACAAGCAAAAGCACAATTAGCAGAAAGCCAAGCCGGAAGTCGTCCCGAAGAAATTGCCCAAGGAAAAGCCCGTGTAGACCAAGCACAGGCACAATTAGCAATTACCCGTGATGGTAATCGTTTACAAGAAATTCAACAAGCACAGGCTCAAGTAGACTCGGCAAAAGCTTCTGTAGAACTAACTCAAGCTAGGGTGAAACGTTATCAAGATTTAGCTAAAAATGGAGCTATTTCTCAAGATAGTTTAGAACAATATATCAGTGAAAATAGTAAGGCCAAGGCTAATTTAGAAGAAGCTCAACGGCGATTATCTTTACTGAAAGTAGGCAACCGCAACCAAGATATTCAAAAGCAAGAAGCAATAGTTAATCAGGAAAAAGAAGGATTACGAAAATTAGAAAATGGTAATCGTCCCCAAGAAATTGCTAGATTCAAAGCAGCGGTAGCTAGTGCACAAGCTCAGTTAAAACAACAACAAGTCCAACTAGAAGATACAATTCTCCGCGCTCCTTTTTCAGGAACTGTTACCCAGAGATATGCCACTGTGGGGGCTTATGTAAGTCCGGCAATTTCCGCTTCTAGTGATGCTTCAGCCACATCAACTTCCATAGTTGCTTTAGCAAAAGGTTTAGAAGTCATGGCTAAAGTTCCTGAAGTGGATATTCCTCAAATTAAACCAGGACAAAAAGTAGAAATTCTGATTGATGCCTATCCTGAAGAAATTTTTCAAGGACAGGTACGTTTGATTGCTCCCGAAGCAGTAGTTGAGCAAAATGTTACATCCTTCCAGGTGCGCGTGGCTATTACTACAGGAGCAGGTAAACTGCGTTCAGGGATGAATGTCAGTGAAGTTACATTTATTGGCAATAAAATCGAAAATGCGCTGTTAATACCCCAAGAGTTAATTGTTACCCAAAAAGGAAAAACCGGAGTTTGGTTACTGGGTGAAAAAAATAAACCTCAATTTCGGATGGTGACAATTGGCGCGAATATTGATAATCAAATTCAAGTTTTAGATGGTCTTAAAGCCGGAGAAAGGGTGTTTATTGATCTACCTAAAGAAAAGGGAGGTAAGCCAGAAAAATAGTTAGAGGTAGTTAACTAAATAGATTCTCTCAATACTTGTGCTAATTCTACTGAAAGTTGTAAAATATTAGCCCATTGTTGAAGATAAATAAAATCAAGTGCTGATTGTTGAAGTTTTAATATACCTAAAATGTCACGCCATTGTTGAGAAGATTGTTTTTGCGTCATCCGATACCCGATAAGTTTTTGTAAAATTGTATCTTCTGGAGTATAAAAGTTGAGAGTTCGTCCCATTTCATCAACGGAAATCTGTTTTCTTCTAGCAAATTTAGATTGCTCAAAAGGATCTGGAGTGAGGATAAAAATATCAATTTTCCAACCAGTTTGGTTATCAATCAGATTAAATGAATAACCTGATTTTATGGCTTCTCGAATAGCAACTTCACTAATATAAAATCTAGGAGAAAAAGCATTAATTAATAATTCAATTTGACTTTCTTGAATATCAGCAACTAAATCAATATCTTGGGTATAACGCATTTCTCCCCAAATGCCACTGGCAACAGAACCACCCACAAGATAAGAAATATCTAAAGATTCTAAAATTTCAGCAACAATTAAGGCTTCTTCAATTGCTCCAGTCATTTTTATTTCTCCTTGTATCTCTAGGTAATCAATCAAATTATGATCTAATACTTTCTTTAAAAAGTAACGAATTTGTTGGGTTTTATTTTGGGTTGCTAAAGTGGTTTTAGCAATGTACCAAGCTGTAGAACGTGCGCTACGGGTGTTATGATTAATATGAGTAGCTCGTTGTTCAGTATTCCATGATCTCCAAATGGCAAATAAAGCAAGTTCAGAGGCAATTGCAGTATCGGAGGATTGAGTTTTATAATTGTTAGATATTTTAATTATGGAAGTCATAAATTTACTGTAAATGATTAGGTAAACTCTATTGTGTGTATTTGATAAAATAAGCTGTTTTTATTTTGGCAGAGTTTAGGTGAATTTGACAACAAAAATAGAATATTGTACAATTATTCCTTACCAGATAATCTTAATTAAATAAACCACATATATTAGCAAAGAATAAATCTCACATTCAACAAAATTATGGACATCTTAGAAAGCGTGAAAATGGCAACTACCACCTTATTAGCTAATAAGCTCAGAAGTAGTTTAACCATGTTAGGAATTATTATTGGTAATGCTTCAGTAATTGCCATGATTGGGATTGGGGAAGGTGCAAAAACATTAGCAACTAAGCAATTTGAATCATTGGGACCAAATACTCTATTTATTATTCCTGGTAGTCCAGGAAGTCGCGGAAGAGTGACAGCAATGCCCAGAACTTTGGTTTTACAAGATGCAAAGGCTATAGCGAAACAAGTTCGTGCAGTTAAAGAAGTTGCTCCAGAAATTAATAATAGAACCACAATCAATTATAGAAATAGAAGTACATCTAGTACAGTTATTGGTACTACCGCTAATTATGCAACACTTCGGAGTTTAGAAATTAAGGACGGACGATTTTTTAATGACTTCGATATTAAACGTAGTAAAAGAGTAGCAGTATTAGGTCCAGATTTAGCCAACAAACTCTTTGATAATCAAAATCCTGTTGGTCAGAAAATACGAATTCAAAATACTACTTTTCAAGTAATTGGCTTAACAGTAGCTAAAGGTTCTTCTTTTGGCAGTAATAATGATGATACTGCCTATATTCCCATTAATACAATGTTTAGTCGATTGGTAGGGAGAACATCCCCTTTTGGTATTAATGTTTCTTTAATTTCTGTATCTGCCCAAGATGAAAATAGTATCTCAGCAGCAGAGTTCCAAATGACAAACTTACTCCGTCGCAGACATAAAATTGTGCGTGAAGATGATTTCACCGTTCAAACCCAAAAGAACCTCCTAGAAATCACTAATACAATTACCGGAGCATTAACAATTATGTTAGCAGCAATAGCGAGCATTTCTTTATTTGTTGGTGGGATTGGTATTATGAATATAATGCTGGTTTCTGTCACCGAACGTACTCAAGAAATTGGACTGCGTAAAGCTATTGGTGCAACTCAACAAGATATTCTTTTACAATTCATGATTGAAGCCGTAATCTTATCAGTAGCTGGTGGTGTAATCGGCATTGCTTTAGGCGGAGGTAGCATTCTTTTAGTTGGGATCTTTAGCCCTTTACAGGCTACACTTTCACCAAGTGCAGTTATATTAGCTGCTAGTGTTTCCGGTGGAATTGGTTTATTTTTTGGTGTAGTTCCAGCCCGTCGTGCGGCTCAACTTGATCCAATGGTGGCACTAAGAACAGCGTAATTTTTAATTAAAAAGGAGGATAATATCTATGTCCAATACTCTGACTTTTAATGATACGAATATTCCCCAGGCTGTACCAGAATCAGTAATTATTCGTTTAGAGGATATTTCTAAACTTTATGGCATTGGAGAAATAGAAGTTAAGGCACTTAATAATGTTAATTTGGTCATAGAAAAGGGGGAATATTGTTCGATAATGGGGCCTTCTGGTTCGGGAAAATCTACAGCCATGAATATTATCGGTTGTTTAGATCGTCCCAGTACGGGAGATTATTACTTAGATAATTTGAATGTTGCTCAAATGAGTGATACGGAATTGGCGCATATTCGCAATAAAAAACTAGGGTTTGTATTCCAGCAATTCCATTTATTAAACCAATTAACAGCCCTAGAAAATGTCATGTTACCAATGGTGTATGCTAGTGTTAAACCTGGGGAAAGAAAAGAACGCGCTACAGCCGCATTAATCAAAGTCGGTTTAGAACAACGCCTGAATAACAAACCTACCCAATTATCAGGGGGACAACAACAAAGAGTAGCGATCGCTCGCGCCATTGTCAATAACCCCGTTGTTCTACTCGCAGACGAACCCACCGGCGCACTTGATTCTCATACCACCCAAGAAGTATTAGACTTGTTTAATGAACTTAATAGCAGTGGTATCACCGTTGTGATAGTCACCCATGAATCAGAGGTTGCGCGTCAAACTAAGCGGATTGTTTGGTTTCGTGATGGTGAAGTTGTTCATTCTCATCTTACTCCTAATGAACTACATCAAGTTATTATATCTTAATCTTAGTGAATTAAAAACTAAGAATTAAAACATATTTTCTCATCTTCCATTTGCAGAATACCAACCAATATATGACCAATTTCTTCAATATCATCAGGTATTCTTAAAAGTGTCATATCTTGGGTAATTTGTTTTTGTTGACGGTCTAATTTACCAAAACGCCAAATTTCTCCAGTAGTTACAGCACCATAAAATATAGATTTGTTTTCTTCAATTTCCGATAAAGCAATTAATTCCACCGCAAGCTGAGTAAATCCTCTAGATAAATCATCATTTTTAGCCTCAATTACTAACAAACTTTGCTGAGAACGTAACAAATAATCCAGATTTCCTTTTAGCCAATTATTCACATTAACTGCGTACTCAATTTTCATCTGACATTGACAATAAGTAATAATCTCTAATAAAAGAGGTGAAACTAAAGTTTCTCGTCTAGCAGTCTCATTATTTAAGCTAACTAATGGTAAAAAAGAGATAATTTTATGTTTTAGTTCGGCAATTTTTTCTAAAGTATGAGCAGTTTTGGGTAAATCAACTGCTTTTTTAACAAATGAGTAGCCTAATTCAGCTAAAATTTCCTCTATATCGTAAGGTAATTCAAAATAAGAGCGAAAGGTGTAAGATTGTTCCTCTTGGAGTATTTTTTTCTTAGTCATAAGATATATGAAACCTCTAATCTTCAAAATATACTATTGGTGGGCAATGCCCACCCTACAATATTTAGATACGTAGGGTGGGCATTGCCCACCAAAACCCGAATATTGTGGGTATTGCCCACCCTACAATATTTAGATATTGTATGGCTACGCCACGCAAGCTATCAGAAATAATTTAGAATTCCTATAGATTATTTACTATTATTATATATTATTTCAACTTCATTACTCCATTTTTCCCATTCCCCAAAATGAATACTATCCCTAAACCTATGCCCAACTGGGAACAAGAACTAGATCATGCCATTTTTACCTTTGATGATATTCAAGCCGAACTTAACTATAAACAAGCTAAAACTGCACTGCGAAACTTAGTTAATAATATTGATCTTTCTTCTACAGAAAAAGCAGGTTTAGAAACAGAAATTCACGATTTAGAAACCATGTTAGATAAACTAGAAAGCATGGTAGTCCAAATTGCTGCTTTTGGCATGGTAGGACGTGGTAAATCGTCTCTTCTGAATGCTTTAGTCGGTCAAGAAGTCTTTATTACTGGACCATTACATGGAGTTACTCGTGATGCTCAAACCGTCAATTGGAGTATTAGCGAAGCAGCTTTAGGAACTTTCAAAGCCACATTACCCAGCAATGGTCAATCCCAGGTCGAATTAATTGATACTCCTGGATTAGATGAAGTAGACGGTGAAACTCGCGCAGCTTTAGCTGAACAAATTGCCAGACAAGCAGATTTAATTCTCTTTGTGATTTCGGGAGATATGACAAAACTTGAACAAGTAGCTTTATCGCAATTACGAGAAGTTGGGAAACCGATAATTTTAGTCTTTAATAAAGTTGATCAATATCCCGAAACTGACAGAATCACAATTTATGAAAAAATTCGAGATGATAGAGTGAGGGAATTACTTTCACAAGATGAAATTGTCATGGCTTCCGCTTCACCATTGGTCAAAATTGCCGTACAAAATTCTGATGGTTCTAGAAATATAAAATTGGAAAAAGGCAAATCTCAAGTTGAAGAATTGAAATTGAAAATTATAGAAATTCTCCACCGTGAAGGTAAAGCTTTAGTGGCTTTAAATACGATGCTTTATGCTGATAATGTCAATCAGCAATTGGTACAGCGTAAATTAATAATTAGAGAAGAAAATGCTAATCAGTTAATTTGGAAAGCAGTCATGACTAAAGCATTAGCGATCGCTCTTAATCCTGTTACAGTAGTTGATATATTAAGCGCCGTAATTATTGATATTTCTTTAATTTTAGGTTTATCTAAACTTTACGGTATTCCCATGACAGAAGCCGGTGCTGTTAAATTACTCCAAAAAATCGCCCTGAGTATGGGTGGTATTGGTGCTAGTGAACTATTAGCAAATTTGGGTTTAAGTGGCTTAAAAGCCTTACTGGGTATCTCTGCAACCGCAACCGCAGGAATGACAATTGCCCCCTATTTATCCATAGCCATAACCCAAGCAGGAGTAGCTGGTGTATCTTCTTATGGAATTGGCCAAGTTACTAAAACTTATTTAGTAAATGGTGCAACTTGGGGACCAGATGGACCAAAAGCAGTAGTTAGTCAAATTTTATCAACTTTAAATGAAACTTCAATTTTGAACCGAATTAAAGATGAATTACTGATTAAAGTTAAACTCAGAAAAAAATATGAAGTGTGAGCAAATTTTTAGTAACGCACCATCTTCATCTATACTGTAGACTTAGGGCATAAAATCTGAATTGAGAACCTGAACCAAAGAGAAAGATGGCTCTTTGGGGAATAAAGTTGAGGGGAGTTGATATTTATTTATTGTATCATTTCTAGCATCTGTATAACAATCTAAAAATACATCATTTAAAATCCCTTTTAAACTAGGACTATCTGCTAGAGTATAAGCTATTTGTCGTCTTTGTTCAACAACAGTATTCCGCCAGCCTCTAGCATTATAATCTTTTTCCTGGGTCCAATATTGTAGTTTTAATAAGTGTTCAATTAAGACAACTAGGCGAGTTTTTAATTCTTTCTTTTCACTCCTGCCCATACTATCAATTTCTTCAATCAAATTCTCAATATCTAATTGTTCTAATTTTCCTTCTCTCAAAACTGTAAGTGTAGTTTGTATCCATAGGTAAAAATCTTGCTCATATAATGTTTTATTAGTATCAATGGTCAGCATAACAAATTCTCCTGACTCGATAGACTGTTAAGAAAATTATACAACTAACTAATTCAACTTAGCAAGTAGTTGACGAATTACATCTGCATCTCTAGCATCAGGAACTTTAATTAAATAAATTTGCAAATCTTCCGCAGCTTGAGAAAACTGCCCCAATTGATAATACAATAAACCTCGATCTCTTAATTCTAAACTTGTTCCAGGAAACAATAGTAAAATTCGTTCTACTATTCCCAAACTCCTTTCTAAATCTTGTTTTTGAAGATAAATATATTTTAAATTTGTCAATATCCTTGCCAAAAATTGCCGATTAGTTACAACGGCTAAAAATTCAGGTTTTAGTATCACTGATTGCTGATAAATTTGTGAAAGTCTTTCTTGACAGTCTTGAGTAAACATCACCTCACCACCATTAAAAGCATCCACAAAAATTCCGATATCTTCCACATCTGGACGAATTAGAAAATGTCCCGGCATTCCCACCCCAACCATCGGAAAATCAATCCTTTTTGCTACCTCCATATAAACTAATGCCAAAGTAATAGGAATTCCTGTTTTCCGTTCAATAACATCATTGAAAAAACTATTGCGCGGATCATAATAATCAATTTTATTACCATCAAAACCCAATTCCTCATATAAATACTGATTAATACTTTGAATAATCCGCAGAGGATAGCGAGAAGAGGGCAAACGTTCCTCTAACTCCATTGCTATTGTATCAAGAGCATTTAAATATTCTTCAATATCAATATCTGGATATTCTTCCTGGGCAATATACAAGGCCGCCTTGGCGAGGTTAATATACTCGTCAGGTTGTTCAATCTCTTGGTAAAAATACTGTCGTGCTGACGAGAAATTCATAAACAATTAAGGATGAAGCGACTGGGGAGAAAATACACAGTTTTTTGTATCTACTCCTATTGTAGAGTATTCAGACAATTTATAGCTGCATAATCTCTATATATCTCTTCGAGAACATAAAAAAACAGAAAAGACGATTAATATAGTATGATAAATATAGACTTATAATTCTATCCCTTTTAGTCAAATTTTTCAACCAGTTATGAAATTACCTGACTTAGATACTCAAACCATAGACCGCATCATCGAAATGGCCTGGGAAGATAGAACACCATTTGATGTCATCGAAAAACAATTTGGACTTTTAGAAAAACAAGTAATTGCTCTCATGAGAAGGGAAATGAAATCATCGAGTTTCCGAATGTGGAGAGAAAGAGTTACCAAACGCCAAACTAAACATTTAGAAAAGAGAGAATTTATTGCAGGTAGATTCAAATCTCAAAATCAAAAAACTTAAATTCACATAAAATATAAAATTATCTATGATTGGAATTTGGATATTAGGCGATCAACTTTCGCTACAACAAGCAGCATTAAAAAGCTGTAATTCTCAACCAAATACACCTGTAATTTTCATCGAATCATTGCATCATATCCAAATTAGACCATATCATCGCCAAAAATTAGTGTTAATTTGGTCAGCAATGCGTCATTTTGCGAAAGAATTAGCACAACTACAATATGCAGTCACATATAAAAAACTAGCCGAAAATTTTCAAACATCACTTCAAGAATGGATTCAAGTCAATCAAATTACTGAATTGCGGGTAATGATTCCTAATGATCAACCATTTACCCAAATAATTCAAAATTTACAACTACCTTGTCAAATTATCTTAATTCCTAACAATCAATTTTTATGGAGTACAGAAAAATTCACTAATTGGGCTAAAAGTCGTAAACGGCTATTAATGGAAGATTTTTACCGAGAAGGAAGACGAAGTTTTCAAATTTTAATGGCAGACAAACAACCAATTGGAGGAGAGTGGAATTTAGATAAAGAAAATCGTCAACCACCTAAAGGTAAATTACATCCACCTCCAGCCCAATGGTTTACACCAGACGAAATTACTCTTGATGTTATAGACAAAGTTAACTCTCTTTCTCATTTAACTTATGGGGAAATAGAACCTTTTTATTGGGGAGTAAATCGTCAACAAGCACTTCAGGTATTAAACTGGTTTATTCAACATCGTTTATCAGATTTTGGTACTTATCAAGATGCAATGATTACCGGAGAACAAACAATGTGGCACGCATTAATTTCTCCTTATTTGAATATTGGCTTACTCCAACCTCTGGAAGTCATTCAAGCTGCTGAGGCTGCATATAAAGAACACCAACTACCTTTAAATAGTGTAGAAGGTTTTATTCGCCAAGTATTGGGGTGGAGAGAATATATGTATGGTATCTATCATTTTGTAGATGCAGAATATGCTGAAAAAAATTGGTTTCACCACACCCAACCATTACCAGAATTTTTCTGGACAGGTGAAACAAAAATGAATTGTTTACACCAAACTATCACCCAGGTAAAAAGTACGGGTTACGCCCATCATATCCAGCGATTAATGGTATTGAGTAACTTTGCTTTAATTGCGGGAATTTCACCCCAAGCTGTAGAAAATTGGTTTCATGCAGTATTTATTGATGCCTATGATTGGGTGATGCAAACTAATGTTATTGGTATGGGTTTATTCGCAGACGGAGGAGTATTAGCATCTAAACCTTATGCTGCTTCTGCTAACTATATAAATAAAATGAGTGACTATTGTAAAAGCTGTGTTTATAACCATAAAGAACGGATAGGTGAAAATGCCTGTCCATTCAATTTCTTCTATTGGGATTTTCTGGATAGACATAGAGAAAAACTCCAAACTCAAGGACGAATGAGCTTAATTTTAAAACATCTAGATAAAATGTCTTCAGAAGAATTGCAATCTATCCATCAACAGGCTGAAAACTGGTGGAATCCTCATCAGAATTAATTAGTTTTTTACATACACATTCGACAATGGACAATTGGTGAAAATGAATGTAGAGACGTTCCATGGAACGTCTCTACAAGGGTATAAGGTTACGCATATTTAATTTTTGAAGCTGTCTAATTGACAAGTTTCTAAGCTGGGGAACTCATCTGTGATCGTATCTACCCAACATCTGATTAAACCTCCGTTCCCAGAATTAAATTAGGAGGCTAAACCTAACTCAATTTAAACTCTTTGACCTTGAGTTCTAGCACTTCCCATTTGTTGTTGAATTCTGCTTTTTGCAGCTTTAAATTGTGTAGCTAATTCTTCACTTTGCTCTGTATTCAGGTTGTTACGAATAGCCGTAAACATGGTACTTTCTTCTTGACGGACATGATCCATGACATCATCCATTAAAAGTCGGATTTGGTCTTTGAATTCAGAGGAAGATGGACTTATACTTTGCAATTGAGCCAAGACAGTCCGCATCTGAGCTTGTTCATCATATAATTCTTGGGTATTGGCATCACCATAAAAAGGACGGACTCTGGGATAGAGAACTTCTTCTTCCGCTGCTGCATGGACACTCAGATCCTTATACAGTTGCCCAAAGTATTCTTGAATTTTTTGAGTATTGTTGGTTTGAAGAATCTCTGTAAACAATGTATTTACCTTATTGTGATCCATGCGGAGAACATCTTGGATATTCATATCCTGTTTATCAGAAGTTTGGGTAACAGCACTACCGACGACACCACTAATAGCAGCGATCGCATCTTGAACTCTTGCCCAAATTCCTTGATCTGCATCTTGTCCAGTCAGTTCCCGTACACCCAAAATTTCTAAAATTCCTTTCAGTTGTTCTTGGTGAGCGCGGTTTTCAAAGTTTACAGTATTTAAAGGTCCAATTGCTGTCATAACATCAGCACCGACTTTCTGAGCGGCTTTGTGAATTGTCAAACCATTCATAACTTGTTGATGCTTTAACAATTCATGCTGAAATACTTTTTCCCAAAAACTTAATTCATTGCTTTGGATGAATTGGCGGACAGTGTCGGCAATTTTCTGGACTGTTTTATCGGGTTTTTTTTGAATTCCATATTGAATAATTACAGTTTCCAAAATTCCTTGGTTTTTACGATCATCTTCCAGCATTTTCCGAAAATTATTGCTAATTTCACTCTCACTACATTCTCTGAGAAATTGTTCCTCATTATTAATCAATAACTCTTGCACTAATTTCATATCTGCCAATTTGACGGCAATAGCATTACGTTTGGTATCGTCTAAAGTGACTACCATTCTTAGTTCTCCTTGAAGAAGTATTTTTACTAATCCTAGATTGACATAGAGGATAGGAATAGTTCATCTTTCTTTTGAGTGATAGCTATATCTACCAAGGATATAAAGTCAACTAGAAAAATCATTGCTTTTTCTGACGAAACTAATTTTAGTCTCTTCAAAGATATAAAAATTTTTAACTTTTATTCCACCGCTAGATAGATAAAATTTTATATTTTTTCTTCTATGAAGGGGGGGGTAAAAAAGTCTGTAAATGATACATCGGTAAATTTCAACTGCTCAATAAAAGGAGCTAAATCATGGAAACTACAGAACCAACCTCTACCACATCTGAATGAATCAGGAACTGTCCCGACATTCCCACACCACCCACAGGGAAATTAATCCTCTTTGTTAATAAAGTGGTTATAGAGCTTTTAATTACTGATTACTGATAGAGGACTCCTATTTGATTTTTGAACGAAACTCAGTATCCCTTTATTCCTTCTTTCCCTGTTCCCTACCTCTACGAGTAGGCTCAGGAATCAAACCGGATTCCTATAGTTGAATACTTACTGCTTTTTATCTTTTACAAAATTACTAAAATTATATGTAAGGGTTTAGCAGTGCTAAACCCTTACCTAATCATTATTGATTTTTATTTTGCAAAGTTCACATAAATCTAGCTAATAATTCTTCACGAGATAAGTGTAAAAGCAAAGGAGTAAATTTTTCTCTACTCATGGCAATCAGAGGGTTAATAATTGTTGCTAACTGTGGATCAACTTCCCCAAAACGTACTTGTAAAATACTTTCAATCATACCCCTTCTTTCTCTTTCTACACCTTCTTGTCGTCCTTCTTGAAGTCCTTGTTTCTTAAGTTCTTCCAATTGTTGCTGATATATTTCCGATAATTTCATAATTAACTCCTGATCATCCTTATCAATATTTTGTTCTTGACGCTGACGAGCCGATAACACAGCAATTAGGTTCTGTACTAATTGTATAATATCTTCAAGAAACGGACTATTATTCGCTAGTGCTTCTAATTCTTCAACTGCTTGTCTTTGTACTGTTCCTCTCCCTAATATCCGCAAAAACAGGGTTTCGGGTGTGCTGGGTAGCTGATGAATAACTATAAGTACAGTTTTAAATGCTTTTGGGAAAAAATAAATTCCTTGTCCCCAGTCTTCTTCATCTAGAGTACCTTAAAGCTTTGTAAAATTTATACTGATGCTGTAGGAGTGAAAATCCACAATTGGGATAATTTGGTTTCGTTGATTCGCGTATTATTGCGTTTAGCTTGCCGTTCTAGTTCTGCATGAGTGTCAAATAATTTACCTATACAACTGCGAATTTCACTTTTGCTGACTGGATTACGGAATGGTTCAAATATGGCGGAAATTTCCGCCATTTTCCCTAGTAAACCTAGTGTTTCTAGGCTTTGTATGGATTGGGGTGAAGGTATAAATAGTACGTCAACTTGTCTGACTTCGGCGGTAATATCTTTACTGGTTTCTACTTGTCCATAAGGTGTTAATAGTTCTGTAAGATACTGGTTGGCAAATTGATTATGTATAAAACGAGTCATTTATAGGGTTCTTGAATAATACAGAAATATTAATTTAACATTCTTTAGCTGATGGCGATTGCATCTTCGCAGTCCCAATAACCAACTTACTCTAGAAATCGGGGATCTAGTTTTAATAATGAATTTAAGGCAAAGGTGGGGGCGTTAAGTGCTAACCTAAAATATGATATCGCTTGATCTAGGGTCTTAAATGACCCACTTGTGAAAAAAAGCTTCATTCATTTAGGCGCAGCATGGTTACCACCGCAGAAAAAACAAACATTGGTTACATTACCCGAGTAATTGGTCCGGTTGTAGACGTTAAGTTCCCCGGCGGTAAATTACCCCAAATCTACAACGCTTTAACTATCACAGGCACAAATGAAGCTGGACAAAACATCAGCTTAACAGTTGAAGTACAGCAACTCCTCGGCGACAACCAAGTCCGGGCTGTGGCTATGAGTACCACAGACGGTTTAGTTCGTGGTTTAGAAGTAGTTGATACTGGTGCTCCCATCACCGTACCCGTTGGTAAAGCCACCTTGGGACGGATTTTCAACGTTTTAGGCGAACCAGTAGATCAGCAAGGTCCTGTAAACGCGGAAGCATATCTACCTATTCACCGTGACCCTCCTAAATTCACAGATTTGGAAACTAAACCTTCTGTGTTTGAGACTGGGATTAAAGTTGTTGACTTGCTAACTCCCTACAAACGCGGTGGTAAAATCGGTCTGTTCGGCGGTGCAGGTGTTGGTAAAACCGTGATCATGATGGAATTGATCAACAACATCGCTACCCAACACGGTGGTGTGTCCGTATTTGCGGGTGTAGGTGAACGCACCCGGGAAGGAAATGACCTCTACAACGAAATGATGGAATCTGGAGTTATCAACAAAGATAATCTCAATGAATCCAAAATTGCCCTAGTTTATGGTCAAATGAACGAGCCACCTGGAGCAAGAATGCGGGTTGGTTTGTCTGGTTTGACAATGGCTGAGTATTTCCGTGATGTCAACAAACAAGACGTATTGCTATTTGTTGATAACATTTTCCGGTTTGTTCAAGCTGGTTCTGAAGTATCCGCACTCTTGGGTCGGATGCCTTCTGCGGTAGGATATCAGCCTACTTTGGCTACAGACGTAGGTGCTTTACAAGAACGGATTACTTCCACCACCGAAGGTTCTATTACTTCTATTCAAGCTGTATATGTACCTGCCGATGACTTGACTGATCCCGCGCCTGCAACCACCTTCGCTCACTTAGACGGTACAACTGTATTGTCTCGTAGTTTAGCATCAAAAGGTATCTATCCAGCGGTTGATCCTTTGAATTCTAGTTCTACCATGTTGCAACCCAACATTGTTGGTAGTGATCACTACGATACTGCCCGGGCGGTACAATCAACTCTACAACGGTACAAAGAACTACAAGACATCATTGCCATTCTTGGTTTAGATGAATTGTCTGAAGAAGACCGTTTGATTGTGGCCCGGGCGCGGAAAGTTGAGCGTTTCTTGTCTCAGCCTTTCTTCGTAGCTGAAGTATTTACTGGTTCTCCTGGTAAGTATGTGAAGTTGGAAGACACCATTAAAGGATTTCAACAAATTCTTTCTGGTGAATTGGATGCTTTACCTGAGCAAGCTTTCTACTTGGTTGGTGATATCACCGAAGCGAAAGAAAAAGCAGCAAAGCTGAAAGGCTAATGGGTAATGGGTAATGGGTAATGGGTAATGGGTAATAAATTTCTCCCAATTACCTTTTTCCCAATTACCAATCACCTATTAATAAGTAGAAACTAAAAAATATGACCCTAACTGTTCGTGTAATTTCCCCAGACAAAACCGTTTGGGATGCTGAAGCTGACGAAGTAGTTTTACCTAGCACTACTGGTCAATTAGGTATCTTGAGTGGACACGCACCACTATTGACAGCTTTGGATATAGGTGTAATGCGTGTTCGTGCTAATAAAAATGCAACCTGGCAAGCGATCGCTCTTTTAGGTGGTTTTGCTGAAGTTGATGCAGATGAAGTCACAGTTTTAGTGAATGGCGCTGAACGTGGCGACAAAATTCAGATTGACGAAGCCCGCACTGCTTTGACAGAAGCACAAACTCGTCTAAATCAAGTTAAACCAGAAGATCGTCAAGCACAAATCCAGGCAACGAAAGCATTTAAACGCGCTCGCGCTCGTTTTCAAGCTGCTGGTGGTTCAGTATAAATTGACAATTCAGATTTTTTTGCAATTGCATGGTGGTATTGTCCATCATGCAAATTTTTTGGCTGATAAGAATATTAGGACGGGCAAGATGCCCATCCCACAAGATTAGATAGCAAACGCCAGAGCGTCCCGGAGGGAACTAGTAGTCTGTCAAGTAAATTTTGACGGATAAGAAACAAGAAACGAACCACGAAGGAACGAAGGACACGAAGGAAGAAGGAAGAAGGAAGAATCAAAATGGCAACGAATGAACCCGTCAATTAGTTCTTGACAGACTACTAGCACTGGTGCAAGCAGTTCATTTTTTTTGTGGAGTCCTTTTATATAATAAACACCAATAAATAGAATAATGTTGAAAATTTTTGCAGACAGAGGTGGCACATTTACAGATATTGTTGCTGTCACCAATAATCAGACAATTATAGACGGACTATCAAACAATACAGAACGGTTTTTAATTGTTCCTCTTCCTAACCAAGAATGGGTAATAGTTTATAAATTATTGTCAGAAAATCCCGAACAATATGAAGATGCAGTTATTCAAGGTATTCGGGATATTATCGGCATTTCCAGTTATGAACCCATTCCCTATCAAACAATAGAAGTAGTGAAAATGGGAACAACAGTAGCTACAAATGCGCTATTAGAAAGACATGGAGATAGGGTAGTTTTGCTTATTACCAAAGGCTTTAAAGATGCCTTGAGAATTGGTTACCAAAACCGCCCTAATATCTTTGCCAGACAGATAATTTTACCTACCATGCTTTATGAAAAAGTAATTGAAATAAATGAAAGATATGATGCTCATGGAAATGAATTAATTTCCGTAAATATTGCAGAAATTAGCAACGATTTACAAACAGTTTATCAAGCAGGAATTAGAAGTTGTGCCATTGTTTTCATGCACAGCGATCGCTATCCCAAACATGAACAACAAGTAGCCCAAATAGCCCAAGAAATCGGCTTTACACAAATCTCTATATCCCATCAAGTAAGCCCCTTAATGAAACTTGTTAGTAGAGGAGATACCACTGTTGTTGATGCCTATTTAACTCCTATTCTCCGTCGCTATGTTAACCAAGTAGCTAGTCACTTACCCAACGTCAGATTAATGTTTATGAAATCAGATGGAGGATTAACAGACGCAGACCAATTTCAAGGTAAAGATAGTATTTTAAGTGGACCTGCTGGTGGTATTGTCGGTGCAGTTGAAACCAGCAAAAGAGCAGGTTTTGATTTAATTATCACCTTTGACATGGGGGGAACAAGTACAGATGTTGCTCACTTTAAAGGAGAATATGAAAGAGAACTAGATTCAGAAATTGCAGGGGCAAGAATGCGAGTTCCCGTATTAGCAATTAACACGATTGCAGCCGGAGGTGGTTCAATTTTATATTTTGATGGTTCAAGTTATCGCGTTGGACCAGAATCGGCTGGATCAAATCCAGGACCTGCTTCCTATCGTCGTGGTGGACCATTAACCGTGACAGATGCTAACGTCATGTTAGGAAAAATTCAACCGCAATATTTCCCCGCAGTTTTTGGTAGTGAAGGTAAATTACCTTTAGATAAAGAAATAGTCATTCAGAAATTTAGAGAATTAGGAGAACAGATTAAATCTGTCACTAAAAATCATCAAACTTCTGAACAAATAGCATCAGGTTTTATTGCCATTGCTGTGGAAAATATGGCAAATGCTATTAAAAAAATTAGCCTCCAACGAGGTTATGATGTTAGTGAATATGTACTTTGTTGTTTTGGTGGTGCAGGAGGACAAGTTGCTTGTTTAATTGCTGACACTTTAGGAATAAAAAAGATATTTCTTCACCCTTTTGCGGGAGTTCTTTCTGCTTATGGAATGGGTTTAGCTGATGTCAGAGTTACCAGAATTACAGGAGTAGAACAACCTTTAAATCAAACATTAATTCCTCAATTACAGAAATTAATTGTATCTTTAGAAACCCAAGCTCGGAGTGAGTTAAAGCAGCAACAAAAAACAACACTTAAAGAAAAAGTAATTAAAAAAGTTAATTTAAAATATGAAGGAACAAACTCCATTTTAACCGTTGATTTTGCATCGGATATTGCCGAGATGCAACAACAATTTGCAACAGAACATAAATCACGTTATGGTTTTATGCAAACAGAAAAGCCATTAATTGTTGAATCTATTTCTGTGGAAATAATTCAAAAAATGGATACTCCCGAAGAACCTATAATCATTCGCAAACGCTCGATAGAAGAAACACCCCAACCTGTAAAAATAGTCAAGATGTTTACTGCTGAAAAATGGCATGACACACCAGTTTATCTGCGAGAAAATTTACAACCAGGAGATAACATAAATGGTGCTGCAATCATCGTTGAAAAAATCAGTACAATAGTAATTGAACCGAATTGGCAAACAAAATTAACTGAACGTAATCATCTAATTCTATCTAGAAAGTAAACTTATAGGAATTTTATGAAAATCTGCGTTTATCTGCGTTTATCTGCGTTCAATTAATGCTAGAATCAATAAACAACTACTTGGTATCATATCATGATGATTACTCAAGAACTAGTATCTGAACAAAATATCTTCCCAGATGTAATTTTTCCTCCCAGCGATTTATATAGTGATGAACCTCCCGTGGAAACAGAACTACATTTAGAGCAAATTATACTCTTAATCAAATGTCTTAAATGGTTATGGAAAGATAGAACAGATTTCTATGCTGCGGGAAATCTAAGTATTTACTATAGCCCACATCAGAAAAAAACAGAAAATTTTCGAGGCCCTGATTTTTTTGTAGTTCTAGGAACTGAACTTAAAACCCGTAAAAGTTGGGTAGTGTGGGAAGAAAATGGTAAATATCCTCATGTAATTGTGGAAATTCTCTCTCCAACAACAGCAAAGACAGATAGAGAACCAAAAAAACAACTTTATCAAGATACTTTCCGCACACCAGAATACTTTTGGTTTGACCCCTATACATTAGAATTTGCAGGTTTTCATTTAGTAAATGCTAAATATCAACCTATCAAAGCCAACGAGCAAGGACATTTATGGAGTGAACAATTAGGCCTATTTTTGGGAATTAATAATGGTTTATTACGTTATTTCACCCCAGAAGCAAGTTTGGTACCCACACCCGAAGAAACCGCAGAAGCAGAAGTTCAAAGAG
The DNA here is from genome assembly GCA_031376645.1 of Dolichospermum sp. OTE_75_concoct_329_sub. Taxonomy (GTDB): domain Bacteria; phylum Cyanobacteriota; class Cyanobacteriia; order Cyanobacteriales; family Nostocaceae; genus Dolichospermum. The sequence goes on from JANMEE010000103.1 coordinate 52,950, forward strand.
CAGAATATGCAATCCAAAGAGCAGAACATGAAACTCAAAGAGCAGAAGCAGAAGTTCAAAGAGCAGAATATGCAATCCAAAGAGCAGAACATGAAACTCAAAGAGCAGAACATGAAACTCAAAGAGCAGAACGTGAAACTCAAAGAGCAGAACGTTTAGCTGCAAAATTGCGGGAATTAAATATTGATCCAGATACCATCTAAAAAACAATTTGTACGTTGGGTTAACGCAAGGAAACCCAACATATCATTGATATTAAAATTAATTCAATCAAAAAATGTACGCCACATCTCAACCAGATCCAGTCCGTTTAGAAATCTTTAAAAATCTCTATCAATTTATCGCCGAACAAATGGGAATTGTTCTGCAAAATACAGCAACATCAGTCAATATTAAAGAACGACTAGATTTTTCCTGTGCTATTTTTGATGCTGCTGGTTTATTAGTTGCCAATGCTCCTCATATTCCAGTACATTTAGGCTCAATGAGTGATAGTGTCCGCAGTTTAATTAATGATCAAGGTGACAATATTAAACCGGGAAATGTTTATTTATCAAATAACCCCTATAACGGGGGAACACATTTACCTGATGTCACAGCAATTACCCCAATTTTTAATGCAGAAAATCAAAAAATTATTTTCTATGTTGCATCTCGTGGACACCAAGCAGATATAGGTGGTATTACTCCCGGTTCTATGCCTCCTCACAGTACCACAGTAGAAGAAGAAGGAATTATATTTGATAATTTTCTCTTAGTAGAACAGGGAGAATTTCAAGAAATATCAGTGAGAAAATTCCTGTTAAATCATCCCTATCCTAGCCGTAATCCTGACCAAAATATTGCCGATTTCAAAGCCCAAATTGCTGCTAATACCAGGGGATTGCAAGAACTTATTAAAATGGTGAATCAATATGGACTAGAAACAGTGCAAAGTTATATGCAATTTGTCCAAGACAATGCAGAAGAATCTGTTAGACGAGCAATTGATGTTTTGCAAAATGGCTCATTTATTTATGAAATGGATAATGGGGCAAAAATTCAAGTTAAAGTAACTATTAACCGAGAAAATCGCAGTGCTAAGATTGATTTTACTGGCACATCTGCACAATTAAATAGTAATTTTAATGCTCCCAAAGCCGTAACTCAAGCAGCAGTTTTATATGTATTTAGGACATTAGTTGACAATAATATTCCGCTCAATGCGGGTTGTCTTAAACCATTAGAAATTATTATTCCTCAAGGTTGTATGTTGAACCCAATTTATCCAGCAGCAGTAGTAGCCGGAAATGTCGAAACTTCCCAAACTATTGTTGATGCTTTATATGGTGCTTTGGATATCATGGCAGCTTCCCAAGGAACAATGAATAATTTCACTTTTGGTAATCAAAAATATCAATATTATGAAACTATTTGTGGTGGTTCAGGTGCAGGAATTAATTTTCATGGGACTGATGCAGTTCATACCCACATGACTAACTCGCGTTTAACTGATCCAGAAGTTTTAGAAACTCGTTATCCTGTCCAAGTAGAAAGCTTTAGTTTGCGTCTCCATAGTGGAGGAAAAGGCCAACATTCGGGAGGTAACGGAGTAATCCGTCGGATTAAGTTTTTAGAACCTATGACAGCTAATATTCTTTCTGGTCATCGTCGTGTTCCTCCCTTTGGATTATATGGTGCAAAAGCGGGAAAGGTAGGATGTAATTGGGTACAACGTGAAAATGGCACTAAGGAGATTTTAAGCAGTACCGCAACTGTAGAGATGCAACCGGGAGATATTTTTGTGATTGAAACTCCAGGAGGAGGGGGTTTTGGTTGATTGTTACAGTAGGTTTAAGAAAAATCATTCCCTGCTCATGTAGTGATAACTTGGATAATTAGTTGCCGAAAAAGGCACATATATGAAAAGCTTTCCATTGTCTCTTGGTAAAAGTAAGCAAAATAAATTTGTCAGCTTGGCTACATCTGCAATTGCAGCCTTAGTCTTGGCTGGTGGTGTTAATATTGCCAATGCCACTCCCATAAAAACACTGACAGAAAAAGAATTAACTTCCGTATCAATCCCCTATAGTCAAACTAAACAATCAGTTACTCCATCAGTAACTCGCCAAATTCCCTATCAAGCAATGGGGATTGAGTCTTTGATCATTATTCCTGCCATTATTATTGGTGGTTGTTTCCTATTTGGTGGACTGGTAGTTATCGGTGAACGGGAAGTAGGAATTGTGGTGAAAAAATTCACCCTTTCCGGTAAGGGACTACCCGCAGGTAGATTAATTGCCCTCAATGGTGAAGCGGGTTTACAAGCAGATACCCTCGCCCCTGGTTGGCATTGGGGACATTGGCCTTGGCAATATGCCGTTAAAAAAGAATCAGTAATTGTTGTTCCCCAAGGACAAATCGCTCTGATTGTCGCCGCTGATGGGGCTTCTAACCCTCCAGAACGGATTTTGGGCAAAATTGTCGAATGTGATAATTTCCAAGATGCGCGGAAATTCTTGACCAAAGGTGGGGAAAAAGGACGGCAAATTGCCTTTATCACCGCAGGTACTTACCGCATCAATACAGCGCTATTTAAGGTGATTACAGCAGCAACTGCTAGTAAAGAGGGTATGCGTTCAGACCAGTTACAAATCTATGAAATAGCAGCGGAACAAGTTGGTATTGTTACTACTTTGGATGGTTCACCAATTGCCGCAGGTGAAATTGCTGGACGTGCTATTACCGGACATAATAATTTTCAGAATGGTCAAAAATTTATTGACGCTGGGGGACAACGGGGTTTACAAGAACAGGTGTTATTATCGGGTTCGTGGAATCTGAATCCTTGGTTGGTAAATATTGAACAAGTACCGATGACTCAAATCCCTATCGGTTATGTAGGTGTGGTGATTTCTTTTGTTGGTGAAGAACAGGAAGATGTGAGCGGGGCATCTTTCACTCACGGAAATTTGGTCAATCAAGGGCATAAGGGTGTTTGGGTTGAGCCTTTATATCCTGGGAAGCACCCGCTCAACACTAAAGTGATGAAAGTTGAGCTAGTGCCGACAACAAACATTGTCTTAAACTTTACTGATAGAATTAGCGGTCAGCATGGGTATGATACGAATTTAACAGCGCTGAAACTTCTGTCATTTGATGGTTTTAGTTTTGATTTGGAGATATTCCAAATTATTCACATTGGTGCTTCAGATGCACCGAAAGTGATTTCACGCTTAGGTTCAATGCAAAACGTTATTGATCAAGTTTTGCGTCCCATTGTGGGGAATTATTTCCGCAACTCGGCTCAAGAATATACTATCCTGGATTTCTTGATTGCCAGAAGTGAGCGTCAAGTTGAAGCCTCTGAATACGTTAAATCTGCCTTACGTGCTTATGATGTGCAAGCTGTGGATTCGTTGATTGGTTTGATTACGCCACCGAATGAATTAATGCACACGCTGACAGACCGGAAAATTGCTGAGGAACAACGCAAAACTTACGAAGTTCAGCAAATGGCAGAAACCCAACGACAAATGTTGGTCAGGGAAACAGCGATCGCAGATATTCAGCAAGAGTTGGTAAAATCGGAACAAGGTGTGCAAATAGCAGAGTTAAAATCCCAATCTGCCATCAAGGAAGCCAATGGGGAAGCAGAAGCCAGAAAACTCAAGTTCATAGCGGAAGCAGACGGTATCCGAGCTACAGGTAACGCTAAAGCAGAAGCCTATCGGACAGGGGTACAAGCCTTGGGTTTACAGGGTTATACAGCTATGCAGTTAATGCAAATTGTGGGCGATCGCAATGTTCGCATTATTCCTGATATCATTGTTGGTGGTAATAATGGTAGTAATAATGGTTTAGCAGATGGTTTGTTGTCTATGATTCTTTTGAATCAAACTAATAGCAAAACTCATCCAGAACCAAAAATCCCCACACCCCCACCTCTTCCCCATCCTGTAGTTGCTAAAGCTGAACCAACTAATCACAATAGTTAGGCGAATAGAATTTGCGTCTACACAAATTCAGTCCGCTTGCGCGGACTGAATAAAGTTTTCTTCGCTATTGATCAACTACAATAGTATTTTGACAAAATAATTTAGATGTGTTTCCCCTGGGTGAGATAAGCGCTCTCTAAACTGGTGCAAATGAGTGTTTCTTATCTGTTCCCAGTTAAGAGTTCCCTTTTTTTTTGTAATTTATATTAACCTGACAATAATATTTTTTTAATCTTTAATTTACTAACATCAAGGTAAAATTGTACAGGAATTAAAACGAATCAAATAGTTTTGTAATTACAATCATTTATGAAGCGTCGTAAATTTTTATGGTATTCTCTGCTATTTACTGTTGGGTGTACATCAGCAAATAATTCGGGGAATAATACCTCGGATAAGTTAGCCATTTCCGCACCCAAGCAACTGAAATTTGCAGTTACAGATGTGGTTGGTATTGAAGAGTTGCAACGTGATTATGGAGCATTTCGTACTACTTTACAACAAGTATTAGGTATACCTATTGAATTTTTTCCTGTAGATAACACCACAGCAGCAGCAGCATCTATGGCATCGGGAGATGTAGATATGGTATTTGCTGGGCCATCAGAATACATGATTTTAAATGCCAGGGCAAAAGCTATTCCTGTAGTCGCTGTTAAAAGAATTAACTATCATTCTATTATCGTAGTCCGCGCAAACAGTCAAATTAAATCATTATCTCAACTAAAAGGCAAAACAATTGCCATGAGAAAAATTGGTTCAACGTCTGGTCATATTGTTCCCACAAAGTTGCTGATTGAGGCAGGATTAAATCCCAATCAGGACGTAAAAATTGTTATGTTAAATGATAAGGGTGCATTAGCTTTAAAAAAAGGAGAAGTAGATGCTTGGGCAACGGCATCGGATAGATATGAAAACATTTTAGCAAGTCAAGGCTTATCCAAAAAAGATTTTTCTATATTGGTTACAAGTCCATTGCTTCCTGGTGATGTGTTTGTACTTGGTAACCAAATGGCATCTGGCTTTGTGGAAAAAGTGCGATCGCTAATGATTGAAAATCAGGATAAACTAATCGCAAGTCTGATAATTCCTCAAGCTAACCAAAAATATAAAGGGGGGCAATTAATTCCAGCTAATGATGCTGATTATAATATGATACGAGATGTGTATAAAATAATTGGTCAGGGAAACTTTATTAATTAAAGTAATTCAAGTCAAGCAAGAATAAAATTCTGAATTATTTAAAGTTGCAATAATTAATGAATAATAGATATTTGCCAAAAAAGATAAAATCTATTTTCCAATCTATGAGTTACGTAACTGATAGCTGGAATATAGCAAAAAAAATTACTTATGGTTACACCATCACAATCAGCATTGCTGCGATAGGGACGGTTAGTGGTTTGATAATTGCAAATTATTATGAAAAATCAGCCCAAAAGCTATTATTGTTATCTTATCATCAACAATCTTTACTAAAAGATGTACAAAATGCAGTTATAACTGCAAGATTACATCCGCAAAAATTAGTTTCTGTATTAGAAAACTCCATTTGGTTTGAATTTGAAAAAGACACATTTCGGAGTGATATTGCTAATCTTAATCAGCAATTATCTGCACTAGAAATTTTTATAAAAGAATATCCTGATGATTTGGCAGTAAATAAGGATTATTTTACTAATCTATTACATAAGTATCAAAATAATACAGATTCCTATAATCAAATTATTACCGATTTTTGGCGCAAAATAGAATTAGGTAGTGGGGGAAAAAAATCAGGTGATTATTATCAGCAAAACCTATTAAGTTTACTGCAAGAGAAAAAATATCTTGATCTTAACGTTAAATTTGAGCAACTGTCAGATGATCTAATTATCATTATCCGACGTGCTGATACTCAAAAAGAACAGGCTAATTTGAATTTTAGTTATGCCAAAGAACTCAGAATACAAATTATTATTGGTAGTATATTATTATCATCTATAATAGCAGCCGCAATTGCATTTTATACTACTAAATTAATTACCAGTCCTTTGCAAGAAGTTACTAATACTGCTAAAAAAATTACTCAAGAATCAAATTTTCAACTTAGAGTTAATATTAATAGTCATGATGAAGTAGGAATATTAGCAACATCTCTAAATCGCTTGGTGGAATGGGTGGGAGATTATACTCAACAACTAGAATTTGCCCGCGTAACATTAGAAGAAAGAGTAGAAGAACGAACTCAAGAACTGCAACAAGCACAACAAACATTAGAAATAAGGGTAGAAGAAAGAACTCAAGAACTACAAGAAACACTACAAAATTTAAAATATACCCAATCACAATTAATTCAAACAGAAAAAATGTCTTCTCTTGGGGAGATGGTAGCAGGGATAGCTCATGAAATTAATAATCCTGTTAATTTTATTCATGGCAATATTCAATGTGCTGAAGATTATCTGCACGATTTACTTGATTTATTAAATTTATATCAAGAACAATACCCGGATGAAAATTTTATCATTGAGGATAAAGTTGCAGACATTGATTTAGAATTTCTTAAAGAAGATTTATCAAATATGTTATCTTCCATGAAAATAGGAACTCAACGTATTCGAGAAATTGTTTTGTCATTGCGTAATTTTTCTCGATTAGATGAAGCTGAAATTAAGGATGTGAATATTCATGAAGGAATTGATAATACTTTATTAATTTTAAATCATCGGCTGAAGTCGAAAGTTGAAGTTATTAGAAATTATGCTAATTTACCTTTAATTGATTGTTACCCTGCACAACTAAATCAAGTTTTTATGAATATTATTAGTAATGCCATAGATATACTAATAGAATGTAAAGAAAAAACCAATAAAAAAATAATTATAGAAACATCAAAATTTGATGATAAATATATTAAAGTGGGAATTAGAGATAATGGGTTAGGAATTTTACCAGAAATTATCAATAAGTTATTTGATCCTTTTTTCACAACTAAGCCAGTCGGTAAAGGTACTGGTTTAGGTTTGAGTATTTGTTATCAAATAATTGAAAAGCACCAAGGTAAAATAGAAGTAATTTCATCGGTTGGGGAGGGTACAGAATTTGTAATTACTTTACCTATTAAACAAATTAATGTTGTCATTAGCGATAAATGACCCAAAACTTTTAATAATGTTTTCTAATTGCAGATATATCGTTTTAATAGTAATTGGGGTAAATTCACCAAATTGTTCTAAGAGGATGTTTTAAAAGTTTTTAATGTATAAATAAACCCCTCTTGTAAACCTCTCCCCTGCAAGGGGAGAGGCTTTAAAACCCCGATTCCCTTGTAGGGAAGGGGGGCTAGGGGGGTTAGGTTTTTGGAGATTATTAGTTTCATCTAATACTTTTTAAACAACCTCTAAGATAATTAGCGCGGTATCTCCAGAAATTGAGGAAAATGAGATAAGTTTATTAAAAGATCAGGTTGCAATTGTCATAGGTGCATCACGGGGAATTGGTAGAGCGATTTTTCTATAAAATTGGACTGGTTTTAGGTTGGTTTATCAAACAAATGATATAATGATATTTAATTATTATTTATCAATCAGAATATGTTAAAATACCTAACGATTACAGAAGCACAAGAGCAACTTTTAGATTTACCAGATGATATAAAAGAAGAGCCAATAATTATTACCAAACATGGTAAACCAGTAATAGCAGCAATTAGTTTTGAGCAATATGAATCTTTACTAGAAACTCTGGCAATTTTATCTGATAAAGAATTTACCCAGCAACTACAAGAAAGTATAGTTCAAGGAGAGAGGGGAGAAACTATTAATTGGCATGATGCAAAACTCAAACTCGGACTCTGAACTACCACAACCCGATAATATTGAATTTCAAATCCAGTTAACACCTCTAGCAATAGAGATGTTAGCAAATATTAAAGATAAACGTCACCAGCAAGCGATAAGTTCACGCATTGATAAGTTAAAAATAGACCCAGAAAAACAGGGAAAACCTTTAACTGGAAAGCTGATCAATTATCGCAGTGTTAGGGCTGTTAGTCAACGCTATCGGATACTTTATAAAGTAGAACTTGATCAAGTGGTGGTTTTAGTAGTTGGTGTTGGCTTACGAAAAGAAGATGATAAAGGGGATGTTTATAATCTCCTTCAGAAATTATTATAGAAATTTTATTGAATCAACTATTTTTAACTGGTTTTAATAATTCAATAGTTTCTTATAACCATAAATTGTCATTTTTCTCTCTAGTGAAAGCAAATTCGTTCATTCCTCACCAAATTATTCTAAGATAATTAGCGCGGTATCTCCACAAAATTGAGGAAAATGAGATGAGTTTATTAAAAGATCAGGTTGCAGTAGTCACAGGTGCATCACGGGGAATTGGGAGAGCGATCGCTTTACAACTAGCATCTCAATGTGCAAAAGTAGTTGTTAACTACGCTAGTTCTAGTACAGCAGCAGAAGAAGTAGTAGCAGAAATCACAGCAGCAGGGGGAGAAGCCATTGCTGTCCAAGCAGATGTTTCCAAACCAGCAGAAGTAGATACACTATTTAGTACCACCTTAGAAAAATTCCAGCGCGTGGATATCTTAGTCAACAATGCAGGTATTACCCGTGACACTCTCCTATTAAGAATGAAGTTAGAAGAATGGCAAGCAGTCATAGATTTAAACTTGACTGGTGTATTTTTATGTACAAAAGCCGTTAGTAAAATTATGCTTAAACAACGTTCTGGACGGATTATTAATATTGCTTCCGTCGCTGGACAAATGGGCAACCCTGGACAAGCCAACTACAGTGCCGCTAAAGCTGGTGTAATCGGCTTTACCAAAACCGTCGCTAAAGAACTCTCTTCCCGTGGAATCACTGTAAATGCCGTTGCTCCCGGTTTTATTACCACGGACATGACCAGCGATATCAAAGCCGAAGGCATTCTGCAATATATCCCACTGGGGCGTTTTGGTAAACCAGAAGAAATTGGTGGCATGGTGCGCTTTTTAGCATCCGATCCCGCCGCAGCTTACATCACAGGACAAGTATTTAACGTTGATGGCGGGATGGTAATGTAGTTTTTAATACTCAGATCCCCGACTTCTCAAAGAAGTCGGGGATCTATAACCTTGACTCGATTCACGGATTATTCAACATTCTTTGCCAAACGGTAAACCCTAACAGCAAGATAATACCGACAGCAGTAGTCAGCATTACTGATAAACTCATCCCCTGTACTCTCATAGCCAGCAAATTACAACCCAAAGTAATAGACCATAAGATAAAAGCTGCATTGCGTTGGGATAGTCCCCAAGCCAACAAGCGGTGATGGATGTGGTCTTTACCTGGTGTACTCAGAGGGTTTTTCCCTGCCATGAGACGGCGCACAAACACTTGAGTAGTGTCAATAACTGGTAACAGCAGAAATAAAACTGTAGGGATTAGGGCATAGATTGTATTGAGTTGGAGTTTACCTAAAATGCTGGTTGCTGCTAAGACATAGCCAAAAAAGTATGCTCCAGCATCACCCATAATGATCTTTGACGGATGAAAATTATGGCGTAAAAAGCCTAGTGCCGCCCCTCCTAAAGCCGCTAAAACTAAAGTAGCAGCGGCACGATTATCAAACTGGGCAGAAACTCCTAACAAACTGATAGCAGTAATAAAGCTGATTCCGCCAGCCAAACCATCCATCCCATCCATGAGGTTAACAGCATTAGTGATCCCCACCACCCACAGCACAGTTAACGCCATAGATAAGAGAGAATCAATGGGTGTACCAAAAACAACTTTGATGCTGATACCATTACCAACAAGCAAAAGTGCTGTTGTTACTTGCGCCCATAACCGTACAGATGGAGGTAAGCCAAATTGGTCATCAATAAAGCCGACTAGGACTAAAATTGAACCACCGAGGAGAATCGTTAAGACCTGAGCCAAAACCCCTTGCAGTTCAATAGGCCGCAAAAGACTAGCTAAGACCAAAGCTGCAATTACTCCTGAGTAGATTGCCAAACCTCCAGCATTAGGTAAAGGTTCTTGATTCAGCCGTCGGGCATTGGGTTGATCTGCCCAACCCACCTCTAAGGCAAATTTGCGAATTGTGGGAATTAAACGCCATGTAACAATCAAAGCTAATAGAAACGTAAATACTACAGCTAACCAGCCGGAGCCGCTAGGGTCAGCAATGCCAAGGGATTTAAGGAAGTTAGCTAAGTTCATTTGCTCCCAAGACAATCATTAGTTTTATGGTCAAACATAAGTATCAATTGTTAATATTAATCAATTTTGAGATTTTGATTGTTAATCTAAATTGTAGAAAGGGATTAGCACTCTTGGTCAGTGAGTGCTAAATTGTCTAATGGAAGCAATAGAAAAATAAAACATGACTAAGATTATTGCATTTAATGAAGAAGCACGACGGGCATTAGAAAGGGGTATTAACGCCCTAGCAGATGCAGTGAAAATCACTTTAGGACCAAGAGGTCGTAACGTTCTATTAGAGAAAAAATTTGGTGTTCCCCAAATTGTTAACGATGGTATCACTGTTGCTAAAGAAATTGAACTAGAAGATCCTCTAGAAAATACTGGTGCTAGACTTATTCAAGAAGTAGCATCGAAAACTAAGGATGTAGCTGGCGATGGAACTACCACTGCCACAGTTCTAGCACAAGCCTTGATTAAGGAAGGTTTAAAGAATGTTGCTGCTGGGACAAATCCCATTAGCTTAAAACGGGGTATTGATAAAACCGTTGAGGCACTGGTAGCAGAAATTGCCAAGATTGCTAAACCAGTAGAAGGAAGTGCGATCGCTCAAGTTGCCACAGTTTCCGCTGGTAATGATGCTGAAGTGGGACAAATGATTGCAATGGCAATGGAGAAAGTGACTAAAGACGGTGTTATTACCGTTGAAGAATCTAAATCCTTCACCACTGAACTTGAAGTAGTTGAAGGGATGCAGATTGACAGAGGTTATATTTCTCCCTACTTCATCACCAACAACGAACGGATGACAGTAGAGTTTGAAAATGCTCGCATCTTGATTGTTGATAAAAAAATCAGCAGCATTCAAGATTTAGTCCCTATATTGGAAAAAGTTGCCCGTTTAGGTCAACCTTTGCTGATTATTGCTGAAGATGTAGACGGTGATGCTTTAGCAACTCTGGTGATCAATAAAGCTCGTGGTGTATTAGCGATCGCTGCTATTAAATCTCCTGGTTTTGGCGAACGCCGCAAAGCTATGTTAGAAGATATTGCCATTCTCACCGATGGACAAATGATTTCTGAAGACATTGGCTTGAGCTTAGATACCGCTACTTTGGAAATGTTGGGAACTGCTGAAAAAATCTACATTGACAAAGAAAATACGATCATTGTGGCTGGTAATTCTGCTAAACCAGAAATCCAAATCCGGATTGAGCAAATTCGTAAACAGTTAGCGGAAACTGATTCCGATTATGATACCGAAAAACTGCAAGAACGCATTGCTAAGTTAGCTGGTGGTATTGCCGTGATTAAGGTCGGTGCAGCTACAGAAACCGAACTCAAAGACAAAACATTGCGGATTGAAGACGCACTTAACGCTACCAAAGCAGCGGTAGAAGAAGGAATTGTTCCTGGTGGTGGTGCAACCTTAATTTATCTATCTAGCAAGGTAGATGCTATTAAAAACAGCCTCACTCCTGAAGAAAGAATTGGCGCTGATATTTTTAAAAAAGCTTTAGAAGCTCCCCTGTGGCAAATTGCAGACAACGCTGGAGCTGAAGGTTCTGTAATTGTTGCCAGAGTTCGGGAAACTGATTTGAATATCGGCTACAACGCAGCTACAGGTGAATTTGAAGACTTAATTGCTGCTGGTATTATTGATCCTGCAAAAGTGGTTCGTTCCGCGTTACAAAACGCTGCTTCTATTGCCGGTATGGTACTAACCACCGAAGCCATTATTGCTGAAAAGCCCCAAAAACAATCCGCTGGGGCCCCTGATGGTGGCATGGGTGGCATGGGTGGTATGGGTGGCATGGGCGGCATGGGTGGCATGGGTGGTATGGGCGGCATGGGCGGTATGGGTATGTTCTAATTTGCCATTCACCCAAATCAATCCATAATTAATGAATTACCCACCTCTCAACACAGTAGAGGTGGGTTTTTTTATGACTCTGGTAGAGTCTTAGTTAAAATTAAGTAACATCCTGAAGGGCATATCTTCATCTGTGCCGGTTTGAAATCCAGTATGTAGAACTAATTCATCAGATTGTAATAAAATTAATGAATCGGCTCTAATTGGATCATTTGATAATTCGGTGGGGCTAAGTTCTGTTAATTTAATTGGTGAACCTAGTAACCATGTGGCTAAGTCTTCTTTGAAGTTTTCAGCAAGGAATTTGCAGATGTTGTCATACATGAGAATTTGAAAAAATCAGATTAGGTATTGTTGATCAATAATGACTAATTGTTGTTTAAACTAAGATATCGTCGCAGAATATTTTGCGCCTGTTCTAGTAATTCTGTTTCTAATTCTCCTAATTGTTGAGTTAAACGAATTTTGTCAAATGTCATTGGTTCAACGCATATTAAAATACTATCTACAGAAAGTCCATTTTGCGCTGATGAAGTTACTTCAACTACCGCAGGTGAAATCCGAGGATTATTAGGTTTTGCGGAAGTAAAAGGTAAAACTGTGACTTTGCTGCGTTGGTTGTTAAACAAAGTCCCAGAAATTATGAGTGCTGGACGAGTTTTTTGAATTTCTGTACCTACAGATGGATCAAATGTAACTACCCAGATGCTTCCCATTCGGTAATCGCTATATTTTGCCATTCACTTTCCCAACCTAATTCTAATTCATCAACCAAAGCGCAAGCGGCTGCTAGTGCTTCATCTTGTTGTTTTTCTTGCCATTGTTTCAAGAGGCTTTCAATCAGCGCACTACGGTTTTCAACTTTTTGATCAATGTAATTTACTAATTCATCTGGCAATGAAATTGAGATTTTAGCCATATATTACCCAAGGTCATACTATAAGTAGTATAGATTGATTTTAATATTTTTAATCTAGTAGTTCAAAAGTAGCGTGGTTTAAGTGCGTAATTTTATTATAAAAAGAATGTTACAGGAGTTACTAGTAAACGGAAGTATGCTAAAATACCCAAACTGCCTTATTTATTGATCACAATTAGAATAGCTGCTGCGTACAAAGTAATATGGTAAACCCCAAATATCCTGTAATTTCTTATAGTCATATTCTTTCTGAACTTTCTGTTAATCGTAAAGATCCATGTGAAGTTATTCGAGAATTAATCTCTAATTCTTATGATGCCAACGCTAGTAATATTGAAATATACCCACTCTTGCAAGAAAAAGGATTTATATATTTTGATGATGGTATTGGTTTAAACGAAACACAAGAAATTAATGGGATTACTCCTTATGTTGCTTTTTTCTCAATTGGAAAATCAACAAAAATTCAAGGGGAATCTATTGGTTATAAATGTCAGGGTTCTAAACTTTGTTTTGCTTCTAAAAAAATTACTGTCATTACTAAATGTCAAGATGAATTGTTTTGGAGATATAAATCAATAGATAATCCTAAAAACAATCTTAATGAAAAATTTGATATTTCTTCTGAATTTCATGATCAGCCTTGGGAAATTCTGAATGGACTTTTTCAGAGGCCAAAAACTCAAACTAAAAATGTGATTGACCAATTAAATCAAGATTTCTTCGACTCTAAATTTAAGATGCAAGGAACAATGATTATTGTTGAGGACTTAGAAATTGATGATTTCAAAGCATATTATTCTTCTGATGACTTTCTCTCAAATGCATGGTCATACTTAAAGCATTATATACGTTTTAATACAAGACATAGTGACATGAGAATACTTAGACCTGATGAGACAGGGTTTCCTCACAGAAGATCGATTTCATTTACTAAAACCGGAGGATATAATGATCAATGTAAGCTTTATTTATGGGCTAAAAAAATAAAAAACTATAGTTTACAAGAAATCAAACCAGGATATCCTTGTTAAAATAAGATTATTAATAACCCATCCAAACAAGATTGCAAAAACATCATGGTTTCTATTTCCAAGACAGCAATCCGGTTGTATGATACTGATTTCGTAACATGGACACAGCAAACCGCTGAGTTAATCCGTGCTGGAAAATGGAATGGGGTAGATTGGGAAGCGGTTGTTGAGGAGATTGAAAGCTTGGGAAGGTCAGAGCGAAGAGAGTTAAAAAGCCGATTGGAGGTATTGTTACAGCATTTGCTAAAATGGCAATATCAGCCCGGTTTGCGAAGTGGCTCTTGGCAAAATACAATTACAGAACAACGAAACCGTATTGAAGATTTACTCCAAGATAGTCCCAGTCTTAATCCCTATTTAGAAGAAGTTTTAGTTGAGTGCTACCGCAGAGGAAAAAAACTCGCAAGTGACGAAACTGGAATTTCTCAAAATACCTTTCCAACAGATTTACCTTACACTATCACTCAAATTCTAGATATAGAATTTTTACCATAAACCATCACACAATTTGCAAAACTACCAACGTCATATCATCAGTATTTTGCCGTTCAGAACCGATAAATTGCTCTCTTCTTTTCTTACCTTCGCGCTCTTCGTGTCTTCGTGGTTCATTTTTTATTGTTTGTGTTTAAAAATTATTCCAAAATAACCCTGCATCATATTTTGCCTGTTGCTCCAGATTCATTCATGTCAACTCAGGAAAGATTCTGCCTCTTCTTCTTGGTGGTTGTGATGTTAACATATTTGTAAACTCGCTTTTGACAATTAACTATTTTAATAGTAACATTTCCAGCAGATTTACCTGACACTGTTAATCAAATTATAGATATAGAATATTTACGATAAAATCACACAATTTGCAAAACAACTAATGTCATATCATCAGTATTTTGCCGCTCAGAACCGATAAATTGCTCAACTTGATCAAAGAGATATTGCACAATTTCCTGGGGACTTGTGCAATACTTACAAGCTGTGCGGAAAGATGTAACAAAATTATCTTCATCAAAGCGATCGCCACCAGCAGCAGCCGCATCAGTCAAACCATCAGTATAATAAATAACTGTATCCCCAGATTCTAACTGTACCTGAGCATCTTCATATTTACTATTAGCATCTAACCCAATTAACATCCCTAACGTATCCAACCGGCTTACAGTTTTTGTGGCTGCGTGCCACCATAAAGGCGGATTATGGGCTGCATTACTATAAGATAAAATCCGCGTTTGTGGGTCATATTCTGAATAAAACATTGTCACAAAGCGGTGGGAATTTTCCAAATCCGCATACATAACCCGATTCAAATTTTGTAAAATTCCTGCTGGAGAATTACCATGCAATACTTCACCGCGTAACATTCCCCGCAGCATCGTCATAATTAAACCAGCAGGAACACCCTTACCCATGACATCCCCAATTACCAAACCCCAACTAGCATTTTCTGTAGATTCTTGAAGCTGGGATTTTAACTGGTTTTGACTGGTAGGAATAAAATCATAATAGTCACCACCAACCTGATTAGCCGGTTTACAACGGGCTGCTAGAGATAAACCAGGAATATTTGGACATTGACGCGGTAAAAGTCGGCGTTGAATTTCTGCACCAATTTCTAATTCTTGGTCTAAACGTTCTTTTTTTCTTAATTCTACAGATAATTCATCATTATCAATAGCAACTGCTGTTTGATCTGCCACTAACCGCACTAATTTTTGTCTAGTTTCTGTCCAACTATATTCAGGATCACGACTCAAAACATACAGCCAACCCCGTTCTGTATGCTTAACTAAAATAGCTGTCCCAAATATTTGTACATCTGGCCCTAAAACAGCCTGCATTTGGTCATCTAAAATACCTGTAGAAATAGCAGCAGGCCCTGAGTTAGCTAAAAGAGTAACTTGACTACTAGCAGTTTCTAAGGCTTTTCTAATATTTTTTCTTTGCTGAGTATCTTGCCAATGTAGTTGTTCTAATCTAATTTGTCCATTGGGTTTATAAAGAAAAAGTGCGCTACCTTCTGCATCTGTCACTCTGGTAGCCATGAGAGGAATCAATTCCAAAAACTGATTTAAATTATTAAAACTTCTCAGAGCAAACCCCAAAGAACTTAGCAAGTCTTGGATTTTATTTTGTTCTCTATGCAGCCTGGACACAAGTTCCTTCAGTGCCACCACAGGAGTGACATCTGTGGTGGCGCTGCTATTACTATCAGTAGGATGAGGGGGAAATTGTGACACAGGTTAATATTGCAGTTAAGAATAGCAAATACGGATTCTTTATAAATACTCTTTCTTGATAAATTGTGAAATCATATTGAACGAAATTCCTGATTTTAGCAAGAGTATAATAACTGTTTACAGTAATTTTTTAAGTCTTAGCTCATGCTGAGGACATCTTTAATGGTTAATTTTCCATGCTGAGGAATTGTCTAATTTGTCAAAAATAAGTCTTTAGTAATCAGTGATTTTTATGATTAATTAGCAGCCCCTCATTTTTTCATAACTGAATTAGCCCTTCATATATCTTGAGAAATAAAAATTTATCACTAGCAAAATCACCTCTATTCCTGAAAGAGTAGATATTAAGAATCAGCAAACAAAAAACTAGATAGGTTTTCGGTAAGTTGATTGATGGGTTTTGAGTTACTGGGATTTTGGTCAAAAGATAGATGTAATCATGCTTTTAATCAAAAATCTCCAAATATTGACTGCAAACATTTAACCTATATACCATAAATTCTCGAAATGTTTCCTTAGATAGATTTCTTTTATGGAAAATTTATCCCTTTTTCTGGAAAATATATATCAAACTTACTCAACTACCAATCCATCATGAATAACCCCACCCCCGTTTTACTGGTGTAAAACTTCCCCTCCCCTCAAGAGGCTACGGTGTACACACAAGTGATCTGATTACCCAAGACAAGCCCTGGCGATTATAAATCGCGGAACTACACAAACAAAGTCCACCTTCGTGGACTAAGAAAAAATACTTATTTTTAACCCACGGAGGTGGGTTTTGCCTGTGTAGTTGCGGTTTCTAACCGCCGATTTAATCTTAAATAGAACTTGTGTGTACAC
>JANMEE010000124.1:0-5571 GCA_031376645.1 Dolichospermum sp. OTE_75_concoct_329_sub
GCCTTCAATATTGTGTTATGATTGAGTTGTCAGTACAAGACATAAAAACCTACCGGGGGACTCTTGGAAAGTATACGCCTGTCAGATATGATTTCGCCCTTTTGGGCAAACGAAATCAGGGCAGGAACCCAATATTAAGGAACCCTGCCTGAAACTGGGATAACTGAGGGATATAGACTGAAACTCTCTATAGAATCTGCGTCTCTTTAGAGCGCAGAGTGTCAAGTTCACGAATAGCATCAGCAATGAAGTTATCCTTAATATTAACAAGATTGCCAAGTTTTTTCAGCCCACTAGGTGTGAGTTGAACTTTCCCCTGTTCATCCATTGAGTAAATGCTAAATTAAGTTATGTGATTTGAATATATTTTAGACAATTACTATACGGATATTTACCTTTGACCTATCGTGAAGGGTTCGGGATAAAAATTAAATGTCTAAGTCTTAATCTTAACATTTTTCCATCAAAATAACTTATAAACATCTAAAAACCCGATCAAGGTTGACCGGGTTCTAGTGAATTTGCAGGTTTCAAATGGTTAAACTAAGTAAGTGATTTTAAGTTACTAAAGGTTGACTTTCTAAAACGCAAATACAGCATCTCTACGTTTTTCCGCTCTGGGATTTGGCTTCGCTATCTCATCTAGATGAGGCTATTTGCCACTTCATTCTTAATAATGCTGTACTTGTGGGGCTGATGACAGGGGACACTAGATCATTTGCCCTTCTAGTTGGTTTCTTATCTGTTTGGTGTCCTATGGATTCAATATATCATTTGATTTTGAAAATGGAATCTGTTCTTTACATTTATTAACAAATAGGGTAAAGCAAAGGAAAGTGCTTATTTGCGTTTTTGTCCTTTTTGCCAACTTTGACTATTAGCTTGTTTGCTAAATTCAGCTTGAGGAAAAAGTCGCTGTTCTATTTGTTCATAACTTCCTTCAAAGTCGCATTTTCCGAAGTGGGGACATTGACGACAATAAACGCCGTTGGTGTAACGTTCTAAGTTCTCGCGGTTGAAAAAATAGGGTTTATGACTAAAGGTACTCGCTACCCATTGCCATGACATATTGTTACTTGCTGGATCACCGTCGAGTAAATGTTGTAGAAACCATTTTGCGCCGGCTTGCCATTGAATGTGTCGCCAATGAATAATATAGGCTGCTAACCACATTCTGATATGGTTGTGGAGGTAGCCTGTGGTTCGCAATTCCTGACTAAAGCTGTCAATGCAGACTAATCCTGTAGTTCCAGTTGTAATATCTTCGGGTAGTTGGGCTGCGTAGTCTGTGGGTTTGTAGCCGGTTTTGAGTTCTTCCTGATTTTGCCAAATCCCATTTCCTAGTTTGATATATAATCTTTGCCAATAGTCGCGCCAACCTAATTCATTAATTAGTTTATTAGCATCATGGGGATTTTCAATCCGTCCCAGGATATATTCTCGAACTTCGCGCAAACTTAAGACACCATGACGAAGATAAGGTGATAATTTGGTAATGTCGCCAGTGATAAAGTTGCGGGTTTTTGCATAAGCCACAGGATCAATTTTCTCTAGTGCTTGCTGCGCTGCTTTCCTTCCCCCGGTCATATCGCTAATATCATCATCTGCTGCTGTTTGGGGAAACTGTTCCCTTAGATATGCGACTAATTCGGTTCGATTTTGGAAATGACGTAACATATAATTGGGTGTTATATCAATTTAATATTTTAAGAATAATTGAACGCAGATAAACGCAGATAAACGCAGATAGAGACGAATGAATCAATGTGTTTTATGATTCTGTGCGGCCTCACGTAAAATTGGTATTAGTAGTCTACAATCAGATGTGGTTTTATACCGCGAATGATTGATCTATACCTTAACTCATTTTACCTATTATGACAAAACAGCCATCTTTAAGTGAACAACAAGGTTATTATCGCTATAATCCCAGTGATTTAGAGCAGAAAGGGGCTGCCCGTTTGTTTCCCTATCCGGGGGAAGATGGGTCAATCCGCTATATTTTGACTAAGTTATCTCAAAATCTGTTAGCAGAGGGGAAATTGTCTGCACCTTGGAGTTTGTTGTTAACGGATTTAGAAAAAAAAGTTAGTAAGTTGGAGGAAGATTGGTTAAATATAGGAACTTTGTTAGTAGATTGTGAGGTGTTTCAATCAGGATGGTTTAATTTTGATTTACCACCTAATGAACAGTTTAATAGTAGTTATATTCAGGAAAGAAAGAAGTTATTAAAACGGCTTTTTTCTGCTAAAATAGCATTGTGTAAATTAGATAAAAATCTACCGATTGCACAAAGAAATGAGGAACAAAGAAAGTTATTTTTTGCGGCTTTAACTAAAGTTGATGGGACACCTCCACCAATAATGAGTGTAATTCATAAACGGGATGGCGGATTAAGTGATCATGAATTTGCCCGGCAAAGATTAGCTGGTGCTAACCCAACTGTAATTCGTAAAATACAACCAACAGATCAGGGTTTAATTCAATCTTTGGCAACTCAGTCTTATAAATTAGCAAATAATGGTAATGTAGATTTAATTAAAGCAGTGGGAGAAAACCGTTTATTTGTTGTTGATTATCCATTGCTGAGAGATTTACAAGTTACTGATTTACAACCGGGTAAATATGTTGGTAGCCCCACAGCTTTATTTTACCGCACTGATAAAGGACTCGAACCGATATTAATTGAAGTGGAAAAAGGGCGAGTTTTTACTCCAGCAATTAGCGGAGATACGGCTGATGATTGGATGCGGGCTAAGTTATATGTGCAAACGGCAGATGCTACCCATCATCAATTATTTGCTAATTGGACTTACACTCATTTAGCAATGGAAGCTTTAGCTATTGCTACTCCTAGACAGTTACCATATAATCATCCTGTTTATCAATTGCTTTCTCCCCATTTTCAGTTTTTAATGGCGATTAATAACCGGGGAAATAGTATATTATCAGCGATTGATAATCTGATTGCTCCTACTTTTCAAACTTCTAAAAAGTTAATAAATAAGGCTTACCGAGAAAAGTCTTTTTGGTATTATTCTCTATTGAATGACATTGAATTACGGGGAATTGAACCTAAGTTTTTACCAGATTTTCCCTATCGTGATGATAGTTTGTTATTATGGGATGCGATCGCTAAATATGTGACTCGTTTTCTACAAAGTTACTATCCAGACGATAAAACTGTACAACAAGATCCCTTTCTACAAGCTTGGGCTGAAGAATTAGCAGCACCTTTAAATATTCGCCCTAAATCAGATTTTCCCCAAGTTCCCGCATGGTTGCCTAAAGAATTAGTTGCAGAATCAGGAATTGAACCGGAAGAATTACCTGCTTATCCTCGGATTCCTGGATTTACAAAAATTGGCAGTTTGCAACAATTAATAGATATTGCTGCTATTACCATTTTTACCTGTGGTCCACAACACGCAGCTTTGAATTTTAGTCAGTTTGATTATATGTCTTATGTCCCTAATGCACCTTTTGCTAATTACAGCCGCCCTAATACACTAGCAAGTTTGGAGGAATTTTTACCACCAAAGGATCAGGATTTACTGCAAATGCAGTTAACTGCGGCTTTGGGTGGAATTCGTTGGGGAACTTTAGGAAGTCCTGATTTAATTCATTTTGCTCAAAAGAGCGATCGCCAAATTCTCAATCAATTTCAAAATGATTTATCATTAATTGAAGGTACAATCAAAGGACGTAACCAACAGCGTTTTACAGATAGTGGTGTTGAATATCCCTATCTTTTACCTTTTCGTATTCCCAACAGCATCAATATTTAAGGAAGTAGGGGCGCTTTCTTCTGCGCCCAATCAGGAGTTAATGAACCACGTCCGCGAAGCGTCCCGTCAGGGATAGGAACGAAGAACACGAAGAAAGAAGGAAGAAGAAGGAAAAAGAAAGAAGGAATGGATTGTAGAGACGTTTTATGAAACGTCTCTACATTTCAATTATTTCGAGGATACATTAAATGAATTTAAAAATCCTCCTATACTCTTAGTTAAAAACTTCTGTCTTTTTTTAGTAGTTTCCACACTTACTTGATACAACCGTTTATCAATTAAGTATATTCGTTGGATGACAATTTTTTCTTCAGGTTTGCTATAGCTAAATTCTCTACCAGAATAACTACCTAAAGTTATTTTTTGTTTCTTAATTAAAGTTCCTTTAGCTTTTTTTAGCACACTATTTTGTCCACTGTCTAAAGCCTTTTCTACAAGATTACGGCGATTTAATAATTCAATATATTCAGATGAATAATCAACATAACCCACCACATATTTAACTTCCTCTTTTTGACGTTCAACTGTAAACATATTTAATTTGATGGTTCCAGATTTTGCCTTTACTATTTGTTTAACTTCTTTGGGAGTACCTGGCATTAAAACCTGAAAGCTACCGTCGGGAGCATAAAATAACTTCCAGACAGATTTCGCTATTTTTACAGGTTGGTTAGCTGATACAGCTTGAGTAACAGTTTGAATAATTGTATATCCACTACATGATATGAATACCGCAAGAGAATAATTTAAAAATCTAGTTTTCATAGTTCTTAATTTGATCATAAAAAAGCTACTGTAATTAAAGCATAATTCAGGTTTTAGGAGTAAAATAAACTTGCTATTTGCCTTTATTCAAAATTACAAACTGTTGCAAAATGTCGTCAGAATTCTCAATTGGTAGTAAAGTCCGTGTGGTAGCATTACCACCTTATGTAAAAACTGCTGAACCAATGCCTATATTACGTCCCGCTGATGTAATTCATATTGGTGAAGAAGGTATAGTTCTTGACCGTCGCCCCGGTGGTTATTGGGGTGTACGTTTTACTAGAGGTGCTTTTCTTATAGATAGCCAATACATTGAAAGTATGGAAAAATTACCTGAACCTGAGTCAGATTGAAAATAGCGGACAGGAAGAATGTTAACTTATATTAAGTTATGTTTCTAGTTAAGAAAAAAAATGATTTCCCGGCGCTCTTTTATTAGCATTTTATTCGCTGCTTGTTTAGCTGTTATCAGTTGGTTCAATTTTACCCCCTATGCTCAAGCTATGGGTGGTAAATTACCGACAATTAATCAACCAGCACCTGAGTTTACCTTACCAACTAATACAGGTAATGGTAAAGTTTCTTTGGCTGATTTTCGGGGTAAGTGGGTAGTTCTCTATTTCTACCCGAAAGACTTTACCTCTGGCTGTACTATTGAAGCTAGACGTTTTCAGCAAGATTTACCCAAATACACGGATAAAAATACTGAAATTATTGGTATCAGTGCTGATGATATTGATTCTCATGCCGAATTTTGTGACTCAGAAGGGCTAAAATTTCCTTTGTTAGCTGATACTAAAGGTGAAGTTAGTAAAGCTTATGGCTCTTGGATAGGTGTTGTCTCTATGCGCCATAGTTTTATTATTGATCCTCAAGGTATTATCCGAGAAACTTTTGTAAAAGTTAATCCCAGTATTCACAGTACAGAAGTTTTAGCCAAGTTAACAAAATTGCAATCTTCTGTTTCTTAGAAATATCAGAATACAATAGAGTAGAGACGTTCCATGGAACGTCTCTA
>JANMEE010000165.1:0-8076 GCA_031376645.1 Dolichospermum sp. OTE_75_concoct_329_sub
ATGTCATTCCCGCAAAAGCGGGAATCCAGATTGTCTTATGGAACATAAATAATTTCTGGATTCCCCTTCCCCGTTTTCACGGGGACAAGCTTCAGGGGAATGACATGAAAACAGGATCAATCATTCTATGGAGTTCTCTTACAGCTAAATCAGTAGTTTATTTAGTAATGGATCGTACAACTTGGGCAAATATAAATCTGTTTATGGTAAGTGTAGTATGGGAGAACAGAAACTTTCGGAGTATATTTTGAATTATTACCAGAATTAGGTAATAGTGATTTAGAGGAACAAAAAAGAATATTATCCCATGTTTTTCCCATATTTGAGATTTATAAAGTATGCGTATTAGGAGATAGATAATTATTTGATTCAATCAAGAGATTAATCTAGAAAAATGATGTAATTACTTCGTCTGAAAAATATTCTGCACCATTTTCTTCTCCACCCTATCAGCCACATTATCCAACTCTACAACCTCACCATCACTCAAAAACCACCCCAAAGCCCCAATATTATCTTTCACTTGTTCCACACTTTTAGCCCCAGGAATAGGAATTGTTCCCTTACTAATACACCAATTAATTGCCACTTGAGACATAGTTTTATTTCGCGTATTTGCTATTTCTCGCAAACAACCTAAAAGCGGCTTCATTCCTGGTAATAACTGCCTACATAAAAATCCCCGAATACCTTTAGGAAAACTACTATTTTCCGAAAACTTCCCGGTTAATAAACCCAAGCCTAAAGGACTATAAGCAATTAATTTAATTCCCAAATCATCACAAACTTCTTTTAAACCTAATTCCGTCACTGGATAAGTAGATAAAAGTGAATATTGTACCTGCAAAGTTTTAATAGGTATGCCTCTTTCCTGAAATCTTTGATGTACCCATAAAAGCCTTTTTGTGCCGTAATTAGATAAACCTACACCTTTCACCAAACCTTGCTCATATAAATCTCCCAACCCCTCTAATAAACCAACTTCTTGCCAAGGTGCATAATTAGCTGTAGACCAGTGCATTTGCACCAAATCAACATTTTTACCTAATCTTTTTGCCGAAGCATTACAAGCTGATATAATTGAGTTTCTTGTCCATCTCCAAGGATAAGCAGCTAACTTAGTGGCAATGCAAATATTCTCTTTATCTGTCCCTTCATATTCTTGGGCAAATTTGCCTAAAAGTAACTCACTGCGTCCCTTTAATTTGCCTGTACCGTAAGAATCACCCGTATCAAATAAAGTAATACCATTGCTAACACAGAGATTAAACACCTCTTGCAACTGGTTATCCATGCTTTCATTGTATCCCCAGAGCAGTTGGTTTCCCCAAGCCCAAGTTCCGCATCCCATCAGAGGTAGATTTAGTGATTGGTCAGTTTGCATACTCAAGAAGTGGTTTATGGTTTTATTTAATGATATTATGGATAGTATCCATTTTTTTAGAATTAAGTAAATGAGGTAATTATGGAACAAACAATTACTATTACCTTTACCCCTGAAGGAAACCTAGAACTTCCTCCAGAAATTCGAGAACAGTTTGTTAATGGTGAAAAATATTCAGTTACGATAAATGAAAATGGTATTTTTTTTAAAAAAGCTTCTAAATTTGATTGGCAGGAATTAAGGAAAAGAAGAGAAGTAGTAAATGATCCTCATCCTTTAACAACAGCAGAAATTTGTGAAATTGTCCGAGAAGTTCGCCAAGAAAACACTCAATAATGAAAGTAGTTTTAGATACAAATGTTTGGGTGTCTGCTATCATTTGGGGTGGTATTCCTGATCAAACTTTACTTTTACGAGAACAACAAAAACTAACAATTGCTATGTCTCAAGAATTGTTAGATGAATTGGAAAGCACATTCAACAAAAGAAAACTAGCACCAAAATTACAAGCATTAAGTTTAACAGTTCCCACAATCATCAATCTTATTCAAGAATCAGTGATTTTTTATCCTATTCAACAATTGAACGTTCGTGAACTAAGAGATGCAGATGATAATATTATTTTGGCTACTGCTATAGCTGCTGAAGCTGATGTAATTATTACAGGTGATCAAGATTTACTAATTTTATTTGTATATCAAGGAATTGCAATTAGAACAGCAAAAGATTTCTTGAACGAATATCAAATTTAATTTAACTTTATTCATGATTTATTATATGAAATGTATCCTTACTATTCACCATATCAAATCAAGTAAATGCCCATTATTATTTGCCCTGGAATTCATGAACCAGAATTAACTGAAAGCTTTATCAAAGGGTTCTTAGATCAAGAAGGTGAAAGCTTTAACAATAAAAAGCTAGTAGATATACTGATTTTTCCTGGACAGGGTTATTTAACTTTATCAACATTTCATATTTTACATTTTTTGTACAATCGCCTGAGTAATAAGCTAAAATCGCCTGTTATATTCGTTTGCTTTAGTGCTGGTGTCATTGGAGGGATAGGTGCGGCTACAGCTTGGCAACTTTTAGGAGGTCATGTTCAAGCCTTTATTGCTATTGATGGTTGGGGAGTCCCTTTAGTGGGCAATTTCCCAATTCACCGTTTAAGTCATGATCATTTCACCCATTGGACTTCAGCTTACCTCGGTATAGGCGAAAATAACTTTTACGCCGAGCCAGCAGTTGAGCATTTAGCAATGTGGCAGTCCCCCCAATGTGTGCAAGGGCAGTGGGTAAACCCCTCCTTTGCTTTCTCTCCCACCAAAAATTACCTCAGTGCATCTGAATTTCTCAATCTCTTATTAGAACGCTATAAAGAGAAATAGTAATTATTTATCCCCCATTCCCAAGTATCTGATGTTTCCCACTGAACCGACTACTGTTAATAATGGTTTTGCAGCACTGTTGAAAAACCGGAATTTTATGCTCCTGTGGATTGGTCAACTGATTTCCCAATTGGCCGATAAGGTGTTCTTTGTATTAATGATTGCCTTACTCAAACTCTACCTGCCTGTTAATGCCGCAGGAGACAACGGACGCTTTTACTTGTATATGGCATTTACAGTTCCAGCAATGTTGTTTGGATCTGCTGGTGGTGTGATAGTTGACCGTGTGCCAAAAAAACTGATTATGGTAGGTTCAGATGCAGTCCGGGGGGCATTCATGGTGTTAATTCCCTTCTTACCACGAGAATTTGCAATTTTATTATTCTTCACCTTTGCCATATCCACCGTTACCCAGTTTTTTGCCCCCGCAGAACAAGCTTCAATTCCGCTGTTGGTGAAAAGAGAGAGCTTAATGGCCGCCAATGCCTTATTTAGTAGCACAATGATGGCAGCATTAATTATTGGTAATGCAGTTGCTACTCCCATGTTGAATTGGTTTGAAAGCTTTAATCGAGGCTTTGGTAAAGAATTAGTAGTGGGCTGCTTATACCTGCTTTCTGCCGTGATCATGATGCCAATTCATTTTCAAGAACACAAACAGATTGATAAAAACGCAGATGCAATTAATCCCTGGGCTGAATTTTTGCTAGGACTGCGCTATCTCAAACAAAATCGGCTGGTGTGGAATGCCATGCTACAAATTGTCACTTTATACTGCGTATTTGCTGCCCTGATAGAATTAGCCATTGGCATGGCAGCGAGGTTACATTTAGCACCAGAAGAATTTAGCTCTTTTGTCGCTGCGGCTGGGGTGGGTATGGTGATAGGTGCTGCTATTTTGGGTCATTCTGGACATCGCTTACATCATAAACCTTTGCCTTTAATTGGGTTTTTGATTATGGCACTTTCGTTAGGTTTATTCATCTTTATTGATAACCAATCCCTAGCATTAGGTCTCTGCATTTTCTTGGGTGTGGGTGCAGCTTTTGTTAACGTGCCAATGCAAACTTTAATTCAGCAACAAACACCACCAGAAATGCACGGTAAGGTATTTGGCTTTCAAAATCATGCCATTAACATCGCCCTCACTGCACCTCTGCTAATTACAACAAAGCTAGTTAATGCCTTTGGTTTATCAGCAGTTTTGTTAGGAATGAGTATAGTTGTTGGGGCTGTTGGTTTCTGGACTTGGCAAAATACTCGCCGGGTATTGCAAGATGTGATCTAAAAATTGTACAATCATGATTCCTTCTCAATGCTAATAGATATAGCTTTCTTGTGCAATTGTGAGAATTCTTACATTAGAATGAAGTTTTAAATACAGAATCTAAGCGTTAATTTTAGCTTAAACAGTATAAGCCTGTCACCTACCCGACTCTTAGGTGATGAGATGAATACGCGTGAGTGACTTTCTTGACCAACGAGCAAAATTAAGCATCGCGAAATCAGCAATGTTGGTCGGTGAGGAATGAACACTTTCTTGGTTTTTTCCGAAGTATTTGATATAATTATGAACAAGTAGGTGTAACTCAATTAAATGCTGAAAAGCAGCCTATGGTAAAAGTTAAAAATTATCTCTAAAAGTCCCTAGGGCTTATGGCTTTAAAGCTCAGTAAATGTCTTCATAGAAGAGTCGCTGAGAAGCCCACACTCACCTGAAAGGGAGTGTGTGGAGTATGTCACCTATACTTTGAGGTTAATCGTGCGTTCGTCTTCTCAAATCAGTCCCCCAAAATCTGAAAATCACAAACAGTCTCCTGTCTCCAACTCCTCAGTTGTCGCACCCCAACGGGCATCTGGCGGTTTTGCACTCATAGATAGTCTTCTCCGTCACGGCGTTGAGCATATTTTTGGTTATCCCGGTGGCGCAATTCTGCCAATTTATGATGACCTCTACAAAATAGAAGCGGCGGGTACAGTTAAACATATCTTAGTTAGACACGAACAAGGTGCGGCACACGCCGCTGATGGTTACGCCCGTGCTACTGGTAAAGTAGGAGTATGCTTTGGTACTTCAGGTCCTGGAGCAACCAACTTAGTTACAGGTATTGCTACGGCTTACATGGATTCTATTCCCATGATTGTAGTCACGGGACAAGTAGCTAGAGCTTCTATTGGTACAGATGCTTTCCAAGAAACAGATATTTATGGCATTACTTTACCCATTGTCAAGCATTCTTATGTAGTCCGTGATACCAAGGACATGGCGCGGATTGTTGCCGAAGCTTTTCATATTGCCAGCACTGGGAGACCAGGACCTGTTTTAATTGATGTTCCCAAAGATGTGGCATTGGAAGAATTTGATTATGTACCTGTAGAACCAGGTTCAATTAAGTTACCTGGCTATCGTCCTACAGTCAAGGGGAATCCCCGGCAAATTAATGCCGCCATTCAATTAATTCGTGAAAGTCGCCGCCCATTGTTGTATGTTGGGGGAGGAGCGATCGCCGCCAATGCCCACGAAGAAGTCAAGGAACTGGCAGAATTATTTAATATCCCCGTCACCACTACCTTAATGGGTATTGGTGCATTTGACGAGCATCATCCCCTGTCCTTGGGAATGTTGGGAATGCACGGCACAGCTTACGCCAATTTTGCCGTTACAGATTGCGATTTATTAATTTGCGTTGGTGCAAGATTCGATGACCGAGTTACAGGTAAATTGGATGAATTTGCCTCTTTAGCTAAAGTCATTCACATTGATATTGACCCCGCAGAAGTCGGTAAAAACCGCGTTCCTGAAGTTCCCATTGTCGGTGATGTTAAAAACGTCTTGAAAGACTTATTACGCCGATGTCAAGACGCAAATACTAAAGCCACACCTAACCAAAATCAAGAATGGTTAAACTTGATTAACCGTTGGCGACAAGATTACCCTTTAATTGTCCCTCATTACGCTGATAGTATTTCCCCCCAAGAGGTCATTGTTGAAGTTTCCAACCAAGCCCCTCACGCATTTTATACCACAGATGTTGGTCAACATCAAATGTGGGCTGCCCAATTCCTCAAAAATGGACCAAGACGCTGGATTTCTAGCGCCGGTTTAGGAACAATGGGTTTTGGTGTTCCTGCGGCTATGGGTGCAAAAGTAGCTTTTCCTGACGAAGAAGTTATCTGTATCAGCGGTGATGCCAGTTTCCAAATGTGTTTGCAGGAGTTGGGTACACTAGCACAATATGGCATTAATGTCAAGACTTTAATCTTAAACAATGGTTGGCAGGGAATGGTGCGTCAGTGGCAAGAAGCTTTTTATGGACAGCGTTATTCATCTTCTAACATGGAAGTAGGAATGCCGGATATTGAGCTTTTAGCACAGGCTTATGGTATCAAGGGGATGGTAATTACTAAGCGGGAAGAGTTGGCAGATAAAATTGCCGAAATGCTGGCACACAATGGCCCTGTAATTGTGAATGTCCACGTTACCAGAGATGAAAACTGTTACCCAATGGTAGCACCTGGTAAAAATAACTCGCAAATGGTTGGTTTGCCTAAGCCGAAACCAAGAACCACAGTTGAATCAATTGCTTGTAGTAATTGTGGGACCCAAAACCAACCTAATCATAATTTCTGTTCTGATTGTGGAACAAAGTTGTAGTTAGATTTTGTAGGGGTTTAGCATTACGCTTTACCCTTATATACAGAATGGTAATTTATGATTTGAAGCCATATCAATTAATTATTTGAAAGATGATAAATATTCATAGCAACTAAGTTATGGGAATTGAAGAATTATTACTACCATTTCGAGAAGAAATATTAAAAATTGCCACTAAATATGGTGCTTATAATATGAGGGTTTTTGGTTTATTTGCTAGAGGTGAAGCAACAGCAGATAGCGATATAGACTTTTTAGTAGAATTAAAACCACAAAGAAGATATTGATTTTTCTGATTGTCCAGAGACCCAATAGGAGAACCTGCGATTTTCAGAATACCTCTAATTTCCGCAGCTTTTTCTGCTTCTTGTGAGTTAAAAGGTAAGACTGTAATTGAAGTTAAAAATGATTCAATTAAAGGCTGAATTTTAATGGCTTTTTGAGGATTAATTGCTAATCCATATTTTACTTCCATCACGGTTAAAGATGAAATAAAAATATCAGTAGGAGAAATTGATTTTATTTTTTTTAATGTATTTTGTTCACCCTTCACAAAATCACTCACTACACAAGTATCTAGTAGATAACCCATAGTTATAATTCTATTTCTTGAGGTGCTAATAATTCATCTCGATAAGATTCAGTCCCTTTCTGGTGCGAATAGTCTGATTATCCACCTTATATACTTGTTTATCAGGTGCAACAACTTGATACTCCTGTTGATTTCCCACAACATGAGCAGCAGTTAACACATAATAAATATCATTATCCTTAGCAATAATTACCCCGCTACCAATACCACCATTAGCCTGTTTAATCTGCACCGAAGACAGTTTAGCAATATCTAAAACCTTAGCCGAAATACCCCCAAATTTCCTAATTACCCTCTCAGGAAACAAAGCTAAATCAGGTGCAGCTTCATCAACTAAATTAACCGCAATACCCCAACTATAATTACCCCATTCCTTTAAAGTTTTGTCATCAGGTTGTTCACCTTGTAAATGGCGAAAATCAGTTTGTAAAACCGGGTGAGCAATTTTACTATTTATCCCCACTAAATAACCCTTTTCATTAATAATTGATCCTCTCCTCATCTCCTGGTATTTGGTAATTGGTTAATTTTCGGTTTGTTTCATAACCCGTCGGGGAATAAATTCCCCGTCTAATAGCAAAAGTCCGTTAAAACGGACTAAAAAATTCTTCCATTCAGTCGGTTTTAACCGACTTTAGCTTTGAGACAGGGAATTTATTCCCTGGCTGACTAAAAAATTCTTCCATTGGTATTTGATAATTTGGTAATTGGCTAATTTTCGATTTGCTTCATAACCCGCCTGGGAATGAATTCCCAGTCTAATAGCGTAAGTCCGTTAAAACGGACTAAAAAATCCTTCCATTCCATTCAGTCGGTTTTAACCGACTTTAGCTTTGAGACAGGGAATTTATTCCCTGGCTGACTCCTATCTCTATTCCTATTTCCATTCCTAATTTAACACCTAGATTAATTCCTAGCCCGGATTTCTCACCAAATCCTCAAACCCTTATAAGAACGGGGTTCTGGGTTTCCATATTGCATAAAAAATCGACACCGTGAAAAATGCCTGAAACCGTTTCTCTATAAGGATTATATAGATTGTGGTCGCATTGTT
>JANMEE010000166.1:0-12111 GCA_031376645.1 Dolichospermum sp. OTE_75_concoct_329_sub
AACAATGCGACCACAATCTATATAATCCTTATAGAGAAACGGTTTCAGGCATTTTTCACGGTGTCGATTTTTTATGCAATATGGAAACCCAGAACCCCGTTCTTATAAGGGTTTGAGGATTTGGTGAGAAATCCGGGCTAGAGTTACCTTTAGAAGTAATTAAACAGGTAGAATCGGACATTATTTAATTAGAACAATGCTAAACTAAATCTTCTAAATCATCCACAGTCATAGGTGCTTGAGCAGCATGACGAACATATAAAATAGATACTATCGTGTCTCGAATTGTAAATATAACTCTGTAAATATTCTTAGATTTGCCATAAAGCAATTGACGAACTTCTTCTGGAAAAATCTCATGTTCAACTGCCAAAACACACCGCTGGGGCTTTTCTTGCAAGGTAGCAATGGTATTCATCAATCCCCGAAACCAAATATCGGCAAATTCAGGATTACGTTCTCGATACCAGCGATAGGCTTGCTCAATCTGATTTTCAGCAATTGGAGTAATCTCAACTTGAAATGTCATATTTCTCTTGCATTTTTTGGATAAAATCTCCAATAGGGCGAGTTTTACCAGCATTGAGTTCTTCAAAACCCTGCTGAATGCCTGCAATGGTTTCCAAATGTTCAATTAATTGGCGTAGTTTGAGAGGATCGATTTGATTAGGATCGAGAAAAGTAATGAGAACTTGGGTGCTATTGTTCACATCTTGAGGGGGTTCGGTAAATTCAATTTGCCCATCTCGATAAATACCTTCGACTGTTTTTAGCATAAGTCTTATGGTGTGAATTATCATTCACGATTATACCATGATGATTGTCAGTTATACCTCTTTATCTCTTAATTTAATGGAAATTCGCATATTAAATCGTTAATAATTTCCACCATGATTTTTTCTTTGCCTTTTTCCGCTGTACGCAATCAATGTTATAATAACATTAATTTTTGAGTATCCTATTATGAGCCAAATTCTAACTCTGGAACTAAGTGATAAAATAGCGATACCTTCGGTCAGCTTCGCTAACGCTATTCAGCAACAAGCGAATAATGTCGGTATTTCTCCAGAAAGTTTAGCAACGGCATTGCTAGAACAGCATTTTAGTCAAGTTTTACCAGTATTTACAGATGTCCAAAAAGAATTAGCACAGGCAAAATTTGAGCGTCATTTTGGCACTCTCAATATTCATAATAGTACAAATATTGATAATGAAAGCATTGATGCAGATTTAACAAGCTAAAATTAAAATTGTAATAAAGATATATGGATGTAAAAATATGAAGCTAAGAGTAATTCTAGAACCTAGTGATGAGGGTGGCTACACTGTTTATGTTCCCTCCTTACCTGGTTGTATCAGTGAAGGGGAAAATATTGATGAGGCATTAGCAAATATTCAAGAAGCTATAGAGTTATATCTTGAACCTGTAGAAAATGAATTTTCCGCTCAGGAAGGTATCATTGTTCGAGAGTTGGTTGTATGAGTAAAGTTCCCAGCCTTCCATACACTAAAATCATAGCTGCTCTAGAACGGGATGGATGGATTGTGGTTCGTCAACGTGGTAGCCACATTAGACTAGAAAAACAACTGACTGATGAAGTCCTTAAATTGACAGTTCCGGCTCATAAGCCCGTTAAATGCTCTACTCTTGCCCACATTTTGAAACAAGCCAGAATTGATATTGAGCAATTTCTTAATCTCCTATGATGTGCGATTGTTAAAGTTACCTTTAGAGATAATTAAACAAGTAGAATCGGACATGATCTAATCAGGATAATGTTAAATTACTATTATAAAATGGCGATCGCAACGATTTCTTAAACATCGTATTCGACAACAGTAACAATAGCAACAGTGACTTCTGACATTGTAACCTCAGATACACTGCCCAATCTACGAATAAATCTTAGCAAATCTACACCTCCTAGTTGTAAAGCGTCAATTGCAGAAGCCTTAGTTAAACCGATTGTGGTGTCTGATTCAATTTTAACGTGCCAAAAGTTTCGAGCAAAATATGGCTTCCAATCCGTAATTGGGGCAACAAGCTTAATAGGTAATCTACCTGCTGCGTCGGAACTAATGACAACAGCAGGACGTATTTTCCGAATTTCAGCACCAACGGTGGGATCAAAATTAACTAACCAAATCTCTCCACGCTTAGGTGTGTCAGGGTTAATAATCAATGATGTCACCTGTCATTAACTCCTGCCATTCAGAATTCTGTTGATAATGAGTGAGCATTGTCTCAGCTTGACTTTCTAGAATACTTCTACGTTCAGCAATGGGTAATTTTAAAAAATCTTGGCGCTGCTTTAATTAAAGGTTTTGCTCTTTATCAGGAGAGTAAGTAACAGAAACTTCTGGAACTAGAATAACAATTTCTACATTCTGTCCTACTGAAAGGTTTGGAGTTTGAATTTCAATTTTATTCCCTGGTAAAACTGTTGCTGTGATATACAAGGGTGATTTCATGACTTTTTAGTAATATATACTCTACAACTATAATAACTAAAATTGGTATCACTTGACAACAAGTTATAACTCTATTTTACAAAATCTATAATGTCCAAGTTAATCCCAATTATGTAGATGTCACTACACAACCAATTTCTATTAAAGTTTATCTCCGTTTTTATCAGTGACTGCAATTAAATCGCAATAACCCCACGCGTGATTTTTTGTAGTTAACCATTATAAATACTGAAAAAGGATATATCCAGATAGTTCCTATAAACTGGGAAAAATCCATTAATAGGTACTTTATAACTGAGAGAAGTTTATGTTCAGACACATACTACAGAGGGCAATAAAGGACATTTTCTATATAGAAATTGAGAATAATTCTCTAACCTTAATTGATCATGGATAGAATAATTATGTTATACCAGATAAACGTATCAATGGATTCATCTTTTTATTTGTTTATCTATATCATAGGTCTAGCTGGAAATGTCAAGACAGGAGTTTTAGATATTGTTTGTTGGATAGCGGACACCATTTAGGTACTGTCGCTGCTTCAACATATCTTCATGAAAATAACATACAACTAGGCTTTGATTTTGATAAACTTACTCTCAATGCAGATTTGAGAATAAGGAGTTGATTACTAGTTATGTGATACCGACAAGAAGTACAAGAAAAATCAGTCAGACGCGCTACCTATTCCTTTTCTCTGTGGTACTGACTATTTTCAAGTTAATCAATGTGTTGAAGATATCTATCAAACAATGTCTTTGCGGACTAGTTACCAGCAAAAGCTAGAACATCCTCAATTTAATTTTCACCGAGAACGGTTTTTAAAAGAACGTTGGGAATAGGCGTTCTATTAGGCATTTTCAACAGCAATCTATTTCTCAAAAATTAATACCAAGTAAGAATTGTGAGGAAATAGAAATTTACTCAGTGGTGCATCATATCGAGGGAATTTCACCAGGGTTATATAAAAATACACATCTCATTAAAGCGGGTAACTTTGTTTTTTATATCCGATGATCTGAGTTATCACATCCCTATGCAATTAGCCGGATTTGTCGGATAAAGAGTGTATTTATTTAGCAATCTATTGGTAAATAGATTGTAGTGCATGGTGCTTTCTATGATAGTGAAGCCCAAGAGTTTCTATAGACCAATAAAGACAGATTGTAGGCAATGACAATTGGTAAATAACTAGGAAAATAACGAGAAATGGCAAGAATAGAATCTCAATTCAATGCTGATGATAAGCACCCTATACAGCCAACATCAGCGGATATTATTCTTAGACAACAGTTAGAACATTCAATTAGCAAATACTTTTATGAAGGATGCGATCGCATTATTCATAGTTTGCTATCTCATTGTCGTTGGTATGCGACAACTCACGCTAGTATTTTGACTTTAGTAATTGAATGTCCTGACCAAGTTACTAACTGGCAAATTTTGCAACAAATCGTCCCTATGGCTAATGTTTTGTATGGGATTGTTAGCAGTGCCAAAATCCGGGTTTGTCCTCCCGATAAGCAAACTGTACCCTTTGAAATGAGAGTAGATGAGTTGCCAGTTTATCGTGATTGGATTTGATGCAATTGGGGATTTAAGATTGTTGATTAAGCCATAACATTCTGTTGGATAATGATGATTAGTTCGGCAAAAACTAAATCAGCAGAACTTTGCACAACAGGACTTAATTCCAGTCCTAAATCCAGATTTGCAGCTTCAATTAAATAGACTGTCACATCTTGGGGAAAATCATCTAAAAAGATTTTTCTCCCAGCAGCCAAGGCATGATCCCAACGAAAATCATGTAAGTTGTAACTAGGTTCGGGCAGTGCTTCTAGTTCTTTCCCTGGGACTTTAAATATAGCACCTGGTTCTGAACCTGTGCAACTGGCATCCAGAATAATTAATTTTTCACTACCTCTGGCTTGAAACATCACTTCCATTCCCGCAGTTCCACAATCAAAAACGCGGATGTTGGGGTGAGGATTTTGAGCGAGATATTGCTGTAAACGTTGGGCTATGATTACGCCAACAGCATCATCATTCCGATTGAGATTGCCACAGCCAATGATAGTTAGCATGGGATATTTATAATAACATGAATCTTCTCAACTTTGCACAAAAAATTAAAATTTACGGAAATTTTGACTACATCTTTAATCATTGACTTTATAGTGGCTATAGCAGCCGTAAGTCAGTGACAAAAATTTGTCTTTATTCTCTCTGCGTTTATCTGTAGTGGTTAGTCAAAAATCATTCTTACCCATCAGATAGAATTGCAATATGTTGGTACTTCGTGATACAGAGACTAAAGGTAGAGGTATATTTGCCCAGCAAGATTTTGCTAAAGGTGATTTAATTGAAAGAGCCGCTGTGATTGTTATTCCTAAACAGCAAGTTAAGTTAATTACTAAAACGGTTTTATTAAATTATTATTTTGGTTGGCATGGAGAAAGCGGGGCGATAGGTTTAGGTTTTGCTTCTCTTTTTAATCATTCTTATCATCCTAATGCGGTTTATATTAAGAATTTTGCTAAAAGTGTTATTGATATTATTGCTTATCAGGATATTCGAGAAGGTCAGGAAATTACGATTAATTATAATGGGCAGGTTGATGACGTTTCCCCTGTGTGGTTTGATGTTGAGGAGTAAGACTAATTAGAGATGTAGAAAGGAAAGGAGGTAATTGTTTAACTTTTATCTATTTGTGCTAGAAAATCCTTGGGTGATAATATAGGAATGTTTTGATAAATTTAATTATTTGAGTCTAGCTATCTTTTCAACTCATCACAATAAGTGTAGGTTGGGTTGACGTAAGGAAACTCAACATTTACCCGCTTTGCTACAATTACTAACAGCGTTTAATACAAAATTGGCATAAAAGGTGGATTACTCCTAGACTGGAGACTTTCAAGGCTAATTTGGAATGAGAAAGCACACTATAAAAATAGTAAAATCACAAAATATGTTAAATTAATAGAAACCAGAATGCCTACTAACGCGCAATTGAGGAGTTTATATATAATCAGCTATCAGTTAACTTACATCATGTTTCAACCAATACACCTCATTTGCATTGATGATAGAACTGAAAATTTATATGTTTTAGCAGGACATAACGAAGAACTTGAGTTTGAAATAACTTCTAATGGGAAGGTAAGATAATGAATCAAATTAATTATGCTACTATGTCTGACCAAGAATTAAGGCAGTATTTTCTTAAACACCGAAATGATCAAGCTGCATTATCAGCTTATTTAGAAAGACGTAATCAAGTTAAACGTCCAATTATTACTACAGTTGATGATCCAGATTTTGAGGATAAGATTCAATCAGCTATTCTCCAACAACTTAATCAATGAGTAAGTCTACGATTTACCCGTTTTGCGTTGGGTTGCGCTCTGCTTAACCCAACCTACAATTATTCATTATTATGTGCCAGTAACAGGATTAAGATCACATAAAACTATATCTCCTCTATTGATATTTACTACTTAATTTCTCCATTTGCCAAGCGTTCTTCATAATTTTCTAAGTTAGATAAATAGTCAGAAAAATCAGATTCTACTATATCTAAAGATTCGCTAAATTGCAGCCATAATTCCCAATTATTACCACCGTGCTTCATTACTAGGAAGTCTATAAAATCACTTACTTCTTGAATTAAATCATCTGGCATTTGCCGGATTTGAGCAATAGTTTTGTTTTGTAGATTCATAATGTTAAAGTTAGATCGTTTGTGTCTTAATTATAACTGAAACTATATTTCTGCACTTACAAAGGAGATTCTCATGATTTTTTGTAACCTTTATAAATTACAATCTACCAGTCTTAAACCGAGAGAAGCTGCTCCACCCTTTCCTAATATTCCTCTTAATCCTGAAGGTAGATGTCCTGCTGGTGCAGTTATATCAAAAATAATATTGTATTCAGTTATCCATTCTCCTCCCATTCCTAATAACTTCTTTTTTTTCCATCCCACTTTTTCCCCATATTTATCCCAAATTTCTGGGTTGTATTCTAGTGTTCCTCCACAAGATTGATAAATCTTTTGCTGCACAGAAAAGCCAAATTTACCATTACTATGTTTTACCCACAACTTATCAATAATATGTAAGTCTTCACAGGGAAAATTATCCAGACTTTTAGTATCTAACCAACTTTCTTTTTCTCGTTTTGCAACCGCTAACATGATCCGCACAGTTTCCTCATCTGCTTCCTTCCATTTCCCCTGTGCGAGTAAATCACGCAATTTTTTATAATCCATCCCAGCGGATGATTTTAATTGTGTATTTTGGTTGCCAGGTTGAGGTGTGGTGATATTTTCCTGCGGTCTTTTTTGTTCAGTAACAGGAGTATCATTCACAGGTATTTCTATGGGAATATTTACAATAGGTTGAACTAATAAACCCAATATTTCTCGAAATTTTCTGATTGTTTGCGGACGGTTTTCTGCTTCTAATTCCATCCCTTTGAGAATAGCAGCATTGATGCGATCGCTAATTTTTGGGTTAAACTGTTGGGGTGGTGGTAACGGTATTCCTGTTTTTCTAAACTCTGCGGGTAAAGGTTCATTATTAGTCAGTAACTTATACAAAGTTGCCGCCAAAGCATAAACATCTGTATAGTCACCAAACTTACCATATCTCTCATATTGTTCTATGGGTGCATAACCTTGACTTCTGGCATTGGTCATATTTACCTCTGCTCCCAAAGTATATTCTCTGGCTAAACCAAAATCAATTAAAACTGCTTCTTGGGAACTTTTCCGTAAAATTATATTATGGGGTTTAACATCCCGATGTAAAAATCCCAGTGCGTGAATATGTTCTAAAGCCTGTCCAACTTGGTTAATATAAATTAAAGCCTCAGCTTCTGATAATCCCTCATGATTACGAGTATATAATGCCAAATTATCCCCATCAATGAATTCCATCACCATCCCCGACATTCCATTTATCTCGATAAATTCATAAACTTCGACAATGTGAGGATGAGGATTGCATTTGGCTAACCGCATTCCCTCATTATAAAACTTTCTTTCTTGTGTACGAAATTCTTCTAGACTGATTTGTGTGGGATTTAAAGTTTTGATAACAACTACGTTTCCTTTTTTCTGATCTTTGGCACTATAGGCGATACCAAAACCACCACGACCAAGATATTGTTGAATAGTATATCTACCGTTGTTAATGGATGTCCCTGATGTCCAAATGCTCATACCTTTGTTATATATATATATAATAGATATATTCTATACCATATCTGATACTTTAATTGTCAGAATCAGGATGCTTACCTGGCTGATACCTTTCAAATATCTTCTTAAAAAAACCAACATTGACCTGTTTTGCGTTAGGTTACGCTCTGCTTATCTAACTATAATTATTATTTTTCTGGGTGAGGAATACCCACCCAGTTCTTTAAATGACAGTAATTGAATTAATGATGTCGTCTATTATAACGACATCTGTAATGTCTACCTCGATAATATCTATAACGATTTCTGCCATTACAAGTCCGATTACGTCTAACATGGGTAGTTGTCTCATGACGATTATAAGTTGCAGAATCAGCATTTTCTGCAATACCCAAAACGGACATAGACACTATTACAGTAGCGATAAGAAAAGATGCGATACGTTTCATGGGTATAATTTGAAGAATCAGTAATTATTTCTACAAACGCATAAAGTTGATGAAGCGGAGATTCCAGAAAGCTTTAAATAGATATTATCATCAAAATCTCCAAAATTTTTCTTAATCATCAATACCTTATTAAAACTTATAAATTAAATTTTGAGGGTGAGTTGACCCAAGCGAAACCAATATTTATCCATTTTTCATTGAGTTTTCTTAACTTAATATGTAACTATCAATTGTCAATTACTTGGTGGGCATTGCCCACCCTACAAATCTATAAACTCACATTATGTTTTTTAGCAATTTCCACAAGTTGCTCATATTGATGTTGTGTTGCTTTAGCTAAAATAGTATCTGCTTCTTCTGCATTACTACCATCTTTAGGAATTAAATACTTAACATAAAGAGAAACAAAATCAACTACAGCAGCTAATCCGGTTAATTCGTGTTTATCGGCTTGTTTTCCGGCAATTACAGCTACTAATCCGGCTCTAATTGGGTCAGGTCTAACCTTCATGAATTGGTCAACTAATTGCTTAGAATAATCTGCTGGTGATAAATTCTTTAACTTACTTTGATCGGGTTTAAATTCTAATCCTGAGGCTGTTGACTGTTCCAACATACACCATTCTATAAATTCTTGCAGTGCTGCTTCAGGAAGCTTAGAAAGATATTGATGTAGTTCTAAATTAGACACAATTATTTACCAATATTAGTAGGTGACAATTTGTAATTGATAGTTCGTAATTTGATGATTATGAATTACCAATTCTTCATTAAAATCCAGCCTAACCGACTGATTTGGGAACTTTTGTCATCCAAACAACAATAAATCCCCGACTTATTCAATAAGTCAGGGTTTGGAGTATAATTAGGCTGTTCTAAAACGAGCCAATTCTTCTCCAGTTTTCGCATCATGGGCGTGAACAGTACAGACTAAACAAGAATCAAAAGAACGGGCTACATGACCCACTTCTACGGGATCTTTAGAGTCTTGAATTGGTGTTCCTATTAATGCTTTTTCAATCGGTCCTAGTTGTCCTTCTCCGTCACGGGGTCCAATATTCCAAGTACCGGGAGCGATAACTTGATAATTCTTAATTTTGCCTTGTTCGATTTCTACCCAGTGACATAATGCCCCTCTTGCGGCCTCTGTTGCCCCCCAACCTTTACCATCTTTTTCTTCTGGTTTAATATACCAAGGATCGTTTAATTTGAACTCTCTTAAACAACGTTCAGCTTGACGATATAGTTTAACTATTTCGTGGACTCTTCCTAATTGCCGAAGATGAACACTTGCACCACCCATTTGCTTGAATGTGTCGAGAATAAATGGGTCATGATGTTGCCAAGACTCTCCATGATTTCCCCCTGCAACTAATTGACGGGCAAGAGGTCCAGCTTCTAAACGTCCTAAGTCTTGGTGGAGGACTGCACTTGACCACGAATAGGCACCAGTAAAGTCTTTTTGGTTATTATTAACTGGTGTGGTTGTGCGATCGCTTGGATGCCAATCTTCTGTACCCTCATCATACCAGGAATGGGTTAAATTCTCACGGGCAAAACCTTGATTCATTAAGGTATGAGTATCGGTGAAGCTATCATAAACACCGCTTTTCATAATTACAGCAGCGTTACGTCCTTCAATGGTGGGATGATTATATTTATCCTCATGGGGAATATAACCCCAAGTCACATATTTACCCACACCAGCACCATATCTATCTAAACCGATATCTAACCCCATGCGCCAATATAAACCTAAGTCAGATTCTCGATGTTTAACATCTTCATTTAACCACTTTTGAAAGTCTTCATAAGACTGAATTTCTTCATATCTTTCTAAAGAACATCCTAACCACACTGGTTCTAACCAATTGGTGCGGAAATATTCGAGAATTGCCCAAGCGCGGGTAATATCAGTTAAAGTGGGGGCGCACATCACACCACCAGGCACCATATAACTGCAATGGGAACTAGTGATATCCTGAAAATGTTCCTGAGTAACTTATTAAATAAGGTTATTTTGCTCGGTAATAACATTTTATTTTCACCATTTCAGCTTATATAAATAAGGGAATATTTAGGGAATGAGTCAGCAAAATCAGGGTAATTTTTATCCCTAACAGTTACAGCAGTTTTCTTGTATTTGAACTACTATTATTAGACCTAACCCCCAGCTTCTCTACCTCTCCCTAACCCTCTCCTAAGAGGAGAGGGAAAAAGAAAAACCTTTGTTGCTGGAAGGGGGGTAAATCAAAGCCTCTCTCCTTGCAGGAGAGAGGTTTGGAGAGAGGTCGGTTTGTGGTCTATTTACCTGAAAATAGCTGTACTGTAATATCGGAAACCTATCCCCCATCTCTACATGAGGATGCAAATGCAGACTCAAGGGACTGGTTTGCAGATATGTTTGCAGACTTTGAGCCGCAGAACACCACAGACGGCAGCTATAGAGGAACAATGGCGAAAATAAAAGCAACGGAATTACAGTATCAAGCAGTTTTTGAACAGAAGTTAGTCGAAGCTAATACTAATTTAAAAAGAGAGAGAATAAGAGTTAGTATTAAACAAACTGGCAATTCTCTCCAATTACGAGCTACTTTACCTTTAAAACCAGGAGATTACAGTTTAGGTAAGACAAAAAAGCAGTATGATTTATCTCTAGGAATACCCGCAAATTTAGAGGGATTAAAAACTGCGATTGAGGAATGTTATGAGTTGGGTAAATTAATTGCTCGTCATACTTTCGAGTGGAATGAGAAGTATTTAGGAATTAAATCGAGAGAGAAGCAAGAAATAAAAACAATTGGGGAATTATTGGATACATTTGATGAAAAATATTATCAAACCCGTCAGAAAACTATCACTAGTCAAAATACTTTTGCTAACTATATATCTGTAATTAAAAGAAACTTGACTCTCACCCATTTAGCCACAAAAGAAAATTTTGAGGAAATTATTAATTCATTTCAGGGTAATAAAAAAAATGAACTGATTGCGGTAAGTTCTGTTTTAATTAAAACTTTTAATTTAGGATTTCAACTCGATGTCAAACGAGATCATGTCACTCCTGCTTATCGAGAAATACCTGAAGATGAAAAAATAATATTTGCTTTTGACTTCTTTGAAAAATTCGCCCTCAACCGCAAAAATACAAACATTAGTGATGAAATAGACACCTGGGAAATGTGGCGTTGGGTATATGGAATGTTGGCGACTTATGGGTTAAGACCAAGGGAACTATTTGTCCAACCAGATATTAATTGGTGGATGTCTCCCCAAAATATAGATCATACTTGGAAGGTGAATAAAAATACTAAAACTGGATATCGAGAAGTTATTCCTTTTATACCGGAATGGATAGAATTATTTGATTTAACAAATCCCAAACCATTAAAAATTTTAGAACAAAAGGTGGCAAAAATTGCATCTGTGCAAAATATTAATTGGATGCGGAGAGATATATCCAGATGGTTTAGAAAGGTAGGAATTGAGTTTCAACCTTATGATTTACGGCATGGTTGTGCGATTCGAGCGCATCTTCAGGGAATACCAATTAAAGCCGCAGCAGATAATTTAGGTCATACTGTTGATGAACATACAAAAACTTATCAAAGATGGTTTGGGATTGAAAACCGGAAAAAAGCCTTTGGTGAGGTAATTAGTCAAAAGTCGTTAATTGAGTTGCAGAAGAATGAAATATTGGCGCTACGGATGGAAAATGAAAGGTTAAGAGGATGTTTTAAAAGTCCTTAGTTATGTATCAAAAACTTTTAGATCCCCCTTAATAAGGGGGACTTTGATTCCAGATCCCCCCTTAATAAGGAGGGTTAGGGGGCTGACAGGTGTAGGTTTTTAATATTCTCTGTAAAGGCAAGACCAGGAAGACAAGGAGGGATAGTAGACAAGGAGGATTTTATCCATAAAATACCCAATTTATGGTTTGTTTTATGACCAATCATCCATTTCTTGTCCGGTTTTCCTCCCTTG
>JANMEE010000167.1:0-26972 GCA_031376645.1 Dolichospermum sp. OTE_75_concoct_329_sub
ATATGATTTCGCCCTTTTGGGCAAACGAAATCAGGGCAGGAACCCAATATTAAGGAGCCCTGCCTGAAACTGGGATAACTGAGGGATATAGACTGAAACTCTCTATAGAATCTGCGTCTCTTTAGAGCGCAGAGTGTCAAAGAAGAACAAAAAACAGTGCTGGATATTTTAGTAGAAATGTTCGCTGAATAAATACAGCACTTCCTTTGTGTTATGAGGTACAAAAACCTCACCCCCAACCCCCTCTGACAAGTGGAGGTTTTTTACATTGAGATTTATAATAGAGGCCAGACTTGGCAGACAAGGAGGGAAAGTGGACAAGGAGGAAAGAGAAAGAAGAATTAAAACCTATGAAGATAGGGAACATATCGGGCGGAATTTTCCGGTTCTTTTTCTTCATACTCCCTTGTCTACTTTCCTTCATTGTCTTCCAAGTCCCGCATAAAACCCAATTATAAAAAACTTACACCTGTCAGCCCAACCACCTCCGGTGCAAGCGATGAAGGGGCTAAGATGTACCTCATAAGAGCGGAAACCACTGTAACCTTCTTCTTCCTCTTTTTCTCTTTCTTCCTTCGTGTCCTTCGTCCCTTCGTGGTTCATTTCTCCCCTTCCCACCATAGAACAAAAGACGCAGAAAACGCCTCTATTGCGCCTTGTGCGTCTGTAGCGGAGAAAAAATCCTTAAACCATCTCAGCAGTTTGCTGTGCTTGAGGCTGGAACATAAACAGAGAATAAACCACATCACGGCGGATATTCACCATCATATCCAAGAACAACTCATAACCCTCACTCTTATACTCAATCAGCGGGTCTTTTTGACCATAACCACGCAAGCCAACTGACTCACGCAGGGCATCCATTTGTTGCAAATGTTCCCGCCACAAAGTATCTATGCGTTGGAGAATAAAGAACCGTTCCGCTTGGCGCATTAAACCGGGTTGAATTTGGTCAATTTGCGATTCTTTCATATCGTACGCAATTCGCGCTTGTTCATGGAGAAAAGCTTTAATCTCCGTAACTACCATATCCTCTAACTGGACAGACTGCATATCAGCCAACAGGTAAACAAACTCCTTCACCTTATCCACCAACTTTTCTAACTCCCATTCTTCCGAAGGTAAATCAGGGTTGATGTAATAATCAACGATGTCGTCCATCGTTTTTTCCGCGTATTTAATTACCTGTTCCTTCAAATCTTGACCTTCCAAGACCCGACGACGTTCCGCATAGATAGCCCGGCGTTGGTTATTCATCACCTCGTCATACTCAAACACCTGTTTACGGATGTCGTAGTAATAGGTTTCTACCTTTTTCTGTGCGCCTTCTAAACTGCGGGTCAACATTCCCGACTCAATCGGCATATCTTCTTCCACTTGGAAAGCATTCATCAAACCAGCAACGCGATCGCCCCCAAAGATGCGTAATAGGTTATCCTCTAGACTGAGGAAGAATCTTGTTGTTCCTGGGTCGCCTTGTCTACCCGCTCGTCCGCGCAGTTGGTTGTCAATCCGTCGTGATTCGTGACGTTCTGTACCAATTACGTGTAAACCGCCTCTATCCACCACATCATTATGTTCACTGGTAGTAAATTCTTCATATTCATGCTTAACCTGCTGGTAAGCTGACCGCAATTTCTGAATTACCGGGTCATCAGTAGGGGCTTTTTCTGCGGCTACAGCTACCTTTTCTTCCGCGTCCAGTTCTGATAAACTCCGCTCACCATAAGCCTTTACAGCTACTTCTACAGATTCTTTCAACAACTGTTCTGTCTCTTTTTTTAAGTTGGTGGGGAAAATTTCTGGAGAAGCCCGCCAAGTTTTCACCTTTTTACCAGGAACAAAACCTTGACCACCACCGCTACCACCTATAGGTAGTCCAGAAGCCCGTTGTACACCAAATTCATCATCTTCGGGGCTAACAATGCGGGGCATAAAATATTCCCGGAGTTTTAACCGCGCCATATACTCAGAGTTACCACCGAGAATGATGTCTGTACCACGTCCAGCCATGTTGGTAGCGATAGTTACAGCCCCACTGCGTCCAGCTTGGGCAATAATTTCCGCTTCCCGTTCCACGTTTTCTGGTCTAGCGTTGAGTAACTCGTGGGGAATGTTCATTTCCTTGAGGAGTCGGCTGAGAAGTTCAGATTTTTCGACGCT
Organism: Dolichospermum sp. OTE_75_concoct_329_sub; assembly: GCA_031376645.1. Taxonomy (GTDB): domain Bacteria; phylum Cyanobacteriota; class Cyanobacteriia; order Cyanobacteriales; family Nostocaceae; genus Dolichospermum. The sequence continues at coordinate 2,164 of JANMEE010000167.1, forward strand.
AGTTGTACCTACTAACACAGGTCTACCATTTTCGTGCATTTCGGCACATTCTTTAGCGATCGCTCCCCACTTGCCTGATTCAGTCTTAAACACCATATCAGACAAGTCTTGTCGTCTTCTAATCTGATTGGTGGGAATAATCGTGACTTCCCGTTTGTAAATCTTCTCAAACTCTACCTCTTCCGTTTTTGCAGTTCCTGTCATTCCCCCCAACTTGGGATACAGCAAAAATAAGTTTTGATAGGTAATTGTCGCCAAAGTTTGGGTTTCTGGCTGAATTTCTACGTGTTCCTTTGCCTCAATAGCTTGATGTAAACCATCACTCCAACGCCGTCCTGGTAATACCCGACCTGTAAATTCATCCACAATCACAACTTCATCATTGCGGACAATATAATTCACATCCTTGAGGAACAATTCCTTGGCTTTAATCGCATTAAACATAAAATGCGCCCAAGGGTCTTCCGGATCAAATAAATCTGTCACACCCAACTGATTTTCCGATTCCGCAAAACCCTCATCCGTCAAAAGAACGTTACGATCTTTTTCATTGACTTCGTAATGCTCCTCATTTTTGAGCGCAAAGGCAATTTCCGCCGCTTGTAAGTATTTTTCTGTCGGTCTTTCGACCTGACCAGAAATAATTAATGGAGTCCGTGCCTCATCAACTAAAATCGAGTCTACTTCGTCAATAACACAGAAATTAAAGGGACGTTGTACCACCTCAGCCATAGAAGTAGCCATATTATCCCGGAGATAATCAAAGCCAATCTCGCTGTTGGTGACATAGGTAATATCACACTGATAGTTTTTTTGGCGTTCATTGGGGGTCATAGTGGACTGAATTAGCCCCACACTTAACCCCAAGAACCGATGTACCTGACCCATCCATTCCGCGTCCCGACGCGCCAGGTAATCATTGACGGTAATTACGTGAACACCTTTACCTGTTAGAGCATTTAAATAACTGGGTAAAGTAGCTACTAAAGTTTTCCCTTCACCGGTTTTCATTTCTGCAATTTGCCCAGTATGCAGAATTATACCACCCTGTAGTTGAACATCAAAGTGTCGTAACCCTAGAACACGCCGTCCTGATTCTCTAACAACAGCAAAGGCTTCAGGCAAAATATCATCTAGTGTTTCGCCATTGGCTAACCTTTGTTTAAACTCGACGGTCTTAGCTTTCAACTGTTCATCAGACAGTGGCTTAATGTCTTCCTCTAAAAGGTTAATTTCTGTAATGTAAGGTTGGTATTTTTTAAGTTTACGAGCGTTGGGATCGCCCAACAAAAGTTTTAGCATGGCAGTTTATAGAATTAAATCAAGGAGGATGGATATTTAAGCTTTGGCTATATGATTATAGACATTTAATGCAACCCAGCCGTTTTGCGGATGGATGGGTGGAATATAAGCATTTATTCAAAAACCGAATGAAAATAACCCAATCACTTTAGAGAAGGATTGGTTTTAACTATTATTTTAATGGTTAAACTGCTTTATCGTATCATTTTGCCCTGAGAACCAGGAAGAAGTTAAAAGAGGTAATGGGTAATAGGAAAAACCTTTTCCTCTGAATCCTACTCTGGAGTGAGGCTGCGAAAATTATCCGGATCATGTCCTAGTACTGCAAGGCAGAATTTAGAATTTAGAATGAATACAGCATAAGCTTTTTGTCAGATTCGAAATGGTTCATTAACTTACGCCGTACTGTACTAGTAGTCTGTCCAATAAATTTTGCCGGATCAGAAACGAACCGCGAAGGCACGAAGGACACGAAGGAAGAAGCAAAATAAGCAATGTATGAAGGTATTCCCAGCCGGAGACTGGGAAAGAGGTTATCTATGCAGCGTTTTTGCGCCACCAATCAATGGTATTTTTTAAACCTTCTCTAAATTCTACTTGAGCAGTAAATCCAAAAGCCTGTTTTGCCCTTTCCGTATCTAAACAACGTCGAGGTTGACCATTGGGTTTATCGGTTTCCCACACAAGTTCACCTTCATATTCCATCAATTCGCATATTAAGGTAATTAAATCTTTGATAGAGATTTCATAACCAGTTCCTAAATTTACAGGTTCAGCATCATTATAAAACTGAGTTCCCATGACAATACCCCGTGCTGCATCTGTAGAATACAAAAATTCACGGGTAGGAGAACCATCACCCCAAACAGGAAGTTGTTTTTCTCTTCTAGTTTGGGCTTCTTGGACTTTGCGAATTAAAGCTGGAATCACATGAGAACTGCTGGGGTTGAAATTATCTTCTGGTCCGTACAAGTTGACTGGTAGGAGATAAATCCCATTAAAGCCATACTGCTGACGATAGGATTGCAGTTGTACTAAAAGGGCTTTTTTCGCCACTCCATAGGGGGCGTTAGTTTCTTCTGGATAACCATTCCAGATGTCATCTTCTTTAAATGGTACGGGGGTAAACTTGGGATAAGCGCAGATAGTTCCCACACAAACAAACTTTTCTATTCCCTGTTGATAAGCAGCATGGATTAGCTGAGTCCCCATGATCAAGTTATCGTAAAATAACTCACCTGGTTTTTCTCTGTTCAGACCAATACCACCGACATGGGCGGCTAGGTGAATGATAATATCCTGCTGGTCTGCTGCGCGTTGGCAATTTTCCCAAACACGCAAATCACAATCATGCGATCGCGTAACTCTAATTTTCTCACGATTAGCGCCATTTTGACACAGTTGGTCTATCACCTGACGGCCGAGGAAACCCGCACCACCCGTGACAAGAATCCGTTTATTTTCTAATTCTAAAGCAGTCATCTTATTATCCTTGATCTGAATTAAAAGTGCAGAGATCCTAGCTCTTGACGAGTAGTAGCAATATCCTGATGTGGTTTTGATCCATTACCATTGGAAGCAATGCAACCCAAAGCTTGTAAATCAGATTCCACCATCAGAGAAACAAGTTCTGGAAATGTTATAGATGGTTTCCAACCTAGCTTTTGCTGTGCTTTAGCTGGATCGCCAATAAGTAAATCTACTTCCGCAGGACGTAAATAACGTTCATCGAACTCTACGTATTTTTGCCAATCGAGATTAACATAACTAAATGCTAAATCCAGAAACTCTTTTACTGAATGGGTTTCACCAGTTGCCACTACATAATCATCCGGTTGTTCTTGCTGCAACATTAACCACATGGCTTTTACATAATCTTTGGCATAACCCCAATCTCTCTTCGAGTCCAAATTACCCATGAAGATATTTTTTTGTTTACCAGCGACAATGCGGGCTACGGCTCTAGTTATTTTGCGGGTAACAAAGGTTTCACCCCTTCTGGGAGATTCATGATTAAAAAGAATGCCATTACAAGCAAATAAATTGTAAGATTCGCGGTAGTTTATTGTTTGCCAGTGGGCGTACACCTTAGCACAAGCGTAGGGACTGCGGGGATAAAAGGGTGTGCTTTCACTTTGGGGGACTGCTTGCACTAAACCATACATTTCCGAAGAACCAGCTTGATAGAAACGGACTTCAATGCCAGTCCGGTGTTGATAGTCGCGGATAGCTTCTAACAAACGTAATGTACCCATACCTACAGCATCTACTGTATATTCGGGAGAATCGAAACTCACTCTAACGTGGGACTGAGCACCCAAGTTATAAATTTCTATAGGTTTGACTTCTTCTAAAATCCGCCGTAGTGTGGTTCCATCTGTCAAGTCACCATAGTGGAGAAACAGTCTTGCATCCTCATTATGGGGATCTTCGTACATATGATCAATCCGGTCTGTGTTAAAGGTAGAAGTGCGGCGAATAATTCCGTGGACTTCGTAACCTTGCTCTAGTAACAACTCTGTTAAATAGGAACCATCTTGACCAGTAATACCAGTTATTAAAGCCCGTTTTCTTTGTGTCATTATTGGTGATGCCTCGTTGTTTTTAGTTGAAGATGACAAACTGTTTGATATAAACTAGCAGTTAATTAGCATAACCGCGCCATAGGATAGTTATTAGTTGCTATCAAGAGTTAACGGTCAGTAAACAGTTTTGCTAAAAAACACTTTAACAAATAATTATCAGTTTAGTTCAGTTAACATTCTTGATTGTACGTATTATTAATTGTTATCTATATGACTAATATTTGATTTTTGAAATACACGTAGGGTGAGCATTGCCCACCAAAACCCTTATTTGGTCGGCAATACTCACCCTACACTACTTAAAATTTTTCAAATATCATTTATGATTTCTAATATTTGATTTTTAATAGCTTGCGTGGCATAGCCGTAATTAAAGTAGTAGCACGTGGTTGCGTTACGCTAATGCATCCTAAAAATACTTAAAGTTTTCAAAATTCAAATACTATTTCTATACACTAAAAATTTGTTTTTCAATATATATACTTAAAAATAAATAAAACTTATACTTCTGTGGTTAAAAACAGTTTTTGGGGCATAATTTTGCCCCATAACAGGTAATTTGCGGACTTAGTTAGTAAGCTCCTTTATTTTTGGGCATAATGACAACATTAACTGTTTTGAGGATGATCCACAAATCGAGCCAAAAATTCCTAAAATTGACATAGTGTAAGTCTATTTGCACGCGTTGGGGATAAGGAATATCATTACGTCCAGACACTTGCCACAAACCAGTAATTCCGGGACGAATCGTTAAAACATGATTGATATAATCACCATATTTTATTAATTCTTCCGCTACTAATGGTCGTGGACCAACTACACTCATATCTCCTTTAAGAACATTCCAAAATTGGGGAAACTCATCTAAGCTGGTAATTCGCAAAAAATGACCAATTTTAGTGATTCTAGGGTCTGTTTTTAGCTTAAAATTGTCTTCAAATTCTTCTCGCAGGCTGGGTGATGTTGCCATCATTTCGACAAGGATTTCGTCGGCATTATTGACCATGGTGCGAAACTTAATACAATTAAAGCTGCGGTAGTTTTTGCCTACCCGTTCTTGAACATAAAAAATTGGACCTTTTGAGCTTAGGGCTATTAATAAGGCCAATATTATGTAAATAGGAGAACACAAGATCAAGACCGACAATGAAAAAACTATATCAAACAGTCGTTTAAAAAACTCTCCGTATAAACCCTGAAAAGATAAACTTCTGGATTTCACCTTTGGCTGTTTAACTTTTTGACCACGTTTTGATAAAACAGCCATAGATGTACTGTTATCCTTACGCGGGTATCGCTTGCCGGAGAGGAGTGAACTCTGGGCAGTCATCATACTCCTTTATAATCCACACCACACATAGTCCCAATCTTAAAGCTAAAAGACAGTAATTTTGAGGAAAAATTCTCTGGCTTCTGAGAAAATAAATACAAAAGGCTGATGTTTACTTGAGGTAAACTCTTTTTTCACTACATTCATTCACAAAACCTAGATAACGTTCTGCAAAAACCTGGCGAGAAAATTGATTAGCGTGTGTTTGTATATACTCGTAATTGTATAAATGCTGATGATCTACAAATTTTTCTACGGCATCTACTAAAGCTCCTACTGTTTGGATTTTAAATAATATACCAGTTCCTGTATCAGGATGAGTACGAATATCTCTAACTGTTTCCAATGCACCACCTACACGGTATGCAATTACAGGAGTACCACAAGCTTGTGCTTCTACTAAGGCAATCCCAAAATCTTCGCAAGCTGCATAAACAAAGGCTTTGGCACGAGCCATATATTTTTTGACGATATGATCGGGTTGCCATCCTAAAATTTGAATATGTGGTTGGGCTATTTCCCGGATTTTGTTCATTTCGGGACCTGTCCCAATAATAATCAAAGGTTTTTTTAGGTGGTTAAAAGCCTCGACAATTAAGGAAACTTGTTTATAACTCACTAATCGGGAAACTGTCAGGTAAAAATCCTCTTTTTCTGAAGAAAATAAACATTCATCAAGGTTAACTGGTGGATAGATTACGGTTGCTTCCCGACGATAGCAACGCCAAATCCGTCTGGCTGTGTGTTGGGAGTTGGCAATGAAATAATCTACGCGGTTGGCACTGATTACGTCCCATTGTCGCAAATTATGCAGGATATAGCGTGTAATCCAGCCAATTCCTCCTTTGCCTAGTTTACTTTGGTTGAGATAATCAAAGGTTAGGTCCCAAGCGTAGCGCATGGGGCTATGGCAATAGCAGATATGCAATTGATTAGGCGTGGTTAAGACTCCTTTAGCTACAGCATGGGATGAAGATAAAATAATCTCATATTCTCGCAAATCCAATTGTTCAATGGCCAAGGGTAATAAGGGTAAATATTTTTGGACTCCTTGACGCGCTTGAGGAAGTTTCTGTAAAAACGTTGTGCCAATTTGACGTTTGTACAAATAACTTTCTGGATTGCTGGATTCAAAATCTATCAAGGCATACAAATCAGCATCAATGTGATTTAATATTTCCTCAACTACGAGTTCTGAACCACCTGTAGCTTGTGGTGTTAACCACTCATGAACTAAAGCATATTTTAAAGACACAGTTAACTTGAATGGGGGAAAGTAATTAAACGAATTGAATGAGGTGATCTTCAGTATTCCTGATTCTCATCTAGAAATGGGAAAATACCCAGATTGAATAGAAGATACAATCCTACCAAAAGATGTTCCATCAGAGATACTGCAACCTGATAACCTCAAAGATAAAGGTGATTTTTCCACTTTTGGTTATTGAGGAATTAGGAAGTTATGCGGATTCTGGTGATTGGTGGAACTCGTTTCATTGGTGTGTACTTAACTCAACTACTGATGAAAGCTGGACACGAGGTGGTTTTGTTCAATCGTGGTAATCATTCTGCACCTTCAGGCGTAGGACAAATTATAGGCGATCGCACTGACTCTACACAACTTAAAGAAAAGTTAGCACAAAAAACTTTTGATGTCATTTTTGACAATAATGGCAGGGAACTCACGGATACTCAACCCCTGGCAGATATTTTTCAAGGACGGGTAAAACACTTTGTCTATATGAGTTCGGCTGGGGTATATCTCAAGTCTGACCAAATGCCTCATATAGAAGGGGATACTGTTGATCCTAACAGTCGCCACAAGGGTAAGCATGAAACGGAAGCTTACCTGCAACAATTAGGAATTCCCTTTACTTCCATTCGTCCTACTTATATCTACGGTCCGCAAAATTATAATCCTTTAGAAAGTTGGTTTTTTGATAGAATTGTACGTGATCGCCCAATTCCGATTCCTGGTAATGGTATGCACATCACTCAACTAGGCCATGTTCAGGATTTGGCTCAAGCGATGATGCAGATAATTGGTAATGAAAAGGCGATTGGGGAGATTTATAATATATCAGGCGATCGCTTTGTCACTTTCGACGGTTTAGCCCGCGCTTGTGCTGTGGCTGCTGGTAAATCTGCCAATGATCTGAAAATTGTCCATTATGATCCCAAAAAGTTTGATTTCGGTAAACGCAAATCTTTTCCTATGCGGGTTCAGCACTTTTTTGCATCGGTGAATAAGGCACAAATAGAGTTAAATTGGCAACCTCAATATGATTTAATTTCTGGTTTACAAGATTCTTGGAAAAATGATTATTTAATCAATGGACAAGATAAATTAGAAGTTGATTTTTCTGTGGATGATGAGATTTTGAAAGGCGGTTAGAAACCGCGTCTAGACAGGCAAAACCCACCTCCGTGAGTTGAAAACAAATAGTTTTTCTTAGTCCACGGAGGTGGACTTTGTTTATATAGACTCGGTTTCTAACCGCTAGGGCTTTCACATTCGATTTACATTTTACAAGTCATCAGGATTAATTCCCAATTCTCGTAATTTTTCGGCTAATTTATCTGCTCGTGATTTTTCTTGATCCGCTCGTGATTTTTCTTTTTCAGTTTGCAATTTCTCCTGTTCTAGTTGTTCTAAAGGACTAAGAATCCAGTTGCCTGTATTGTCATACCAACGTAACCATAAACGTTCAATTCCTTCATAACTTCCTTGCCAAAGTCCTAAACCTAAAGCTATTCCTGGCATCCAAATTTTACCGGAATTAACATCTATTTCCTGATAACTATTAGCAACTAATTGAAAACATTGTAATTTATCTGTATATCTATCAAACACAACGTAATAGGGAACTCTGATAATTCTTTCATAAACTTCCCACTTTGTTGGGGGTTGATTAATCTCCCTTAAAGTTTGTCCTAAATCTTCTTTTTCTGTACCGGGAGATAATAATTCTACCATGACAAAAGGAGCAATACCTTCTTGCCACATTACATAACTTAAACGTAGATCTCGCTGTTCATAAAAACGAGAACCCCCCACCACTGCAAACCAATCTGGACGTTTATACCATAATGGATGGTGAACATCATAATAAAGGTTTAAATCTGTGGCTACCAATACCTCATCTATAGGATAATTAGGAGGTAAGAAGGTATCTCTTAACAATCTTGGTTGAAAAATGTGAAATTCATCAGGCAAACCGGCATCCTCCACGTGTTCGCTAGGAAGGTCATACATTGTTGGTAGAGTTTCTTTAGCGGGAAGAGGTGGATCTGTTTGATACATAATTATTCTTACAAAAGAAGGGAACAGGGAACAGGGAACAGGGAACAGATCAGGATGTCCAGGATTAGAGGATTTTCAGGATTTTGTCTGCCTATTTATCTGCATATATTTGGGGATTTTCGAGATGAGTTTTTTTCTTCATACTGGATATCCTTAATTGTCTGAATCAGGATGCCCAGGATTAGAGGATTTTCAGGATTTTGTCTGCCTATTTATCTGTATATATTTTGGACTTCTCTAGATGAGTTTTTTTCTTAATCCTGTAAATCCTGATTCAGACAGTTGACCTATTTAACTTGAGTTGAAACTGTTAAAACCTGCGGTGGTGTCGCATCAGGTGGATAAATAAGGTCAACTTGTACTAAAGAAGTATTACCTGGTTTAATATTCAATTTTGCCAAAGGTTCTCCTATTTCACCACGCTTTTGCACCAAATGTATAAATTTATTTTGCCATTTTCCCTGTTCTTTATAGCGCAAGCGCACAGTTCCTCGGAAGAAGATTTGACGCGCTGGCAGCTTAAAAAAGCGCAGTCCAGATTTACTTAACTCGTTTTCTTTCAGGGGAGTTTGGATCGCAATACTCACGGTTTGTTCATTTTGAGTATTGTTATATAAAGGTAGTTTGAGACTATATTGAATCCCATAATTACCATGTGCGTAATAAGCTGTATCAGGATAGCGCACTAACATAGGTGCAGTTTGAATTTGATTTGTTCCCAACATTCCCCCATGTAAGGTACTTAAACCGTAGGAAAACATTGCACCAGGTTGAGGAATCGTTAAATAATTGCTTTTAGGTGCATCTACTATATCTGCTACCCATCGAGAACCCTTAGATACTCCGGCTACACGTCCGTAAATTCCTGGTTTATTGTTTCCTACTATGGGAGTGGGAACTTTGTCTCTAGGGGTAGATAATTCACCATTATCTAATAAATTTTGCCATTCTGCTAAATTGGGCGATCGCTCACTACCATCAGTATTTATCCGGGCAAACATTGCCAAACTGGCGGCGTAAACATTACCATTGCTTCGCAATCGCAGATATGTAGAACGACCATTTATGGGGGGTGTTAATCCTTTTACGGGAATTGGTAAATTTAATAACATTTGACTTTCCCCAGGAGGAATAACAATTTGTGAGGGAAACATATCTTGTCTTTTCCCTCTCAAGATATCAGACATGACTCGACTACCAGGCCCAGAAAAAACCGTTCCTAAGTCATTGGCAAGTAAAGATGGTATTTCCTTGAATGGGGCATCTGGTTGACTTAAATAACTCGCACCTTGCAATATATTGACTGTTACTGGTTGAGAACTAGGATTATGTAAGATGATGCCCAAATACAAAGAACGTAGATTATCTGGTGGAATGACTCCTTTCTCGTCACGTAGGCTATCAGCTTTCGCAATATGATGGGCAAAAATATCAAACTGTCCGCGCAAAGGAAAATCTAAATGGGCTGATGTGACTTTTTTCCCCGCTACTGGAAAGGTAGAAAGTAAAATTCCTTCTTTTAATACCAGTTCTGGACTATTGCTATTAAAGACCGGCACTGAATCCAATTTTCCTGGCAAAGAACGTACTGATTGTATTTGTAATATTTCTTCTGGTGGTGGTGTGGCAGGAACAGCTTGAGCAAGTGTGAAAGCAAGTAATAGTGGCAACATAATACTGAGTAAATTTGTGGAAACAGACGTAAATATTTCTAGAGAAGTGCCAAGTTGTTAATGATCAAAACAAAATCAGCAATTATTTCTGGCAAATTTTCTGGATTTAAAATGGGGACATGAACAAAAATACACTTAATTGACAGTTGGGACTGGTGTAAATAGTCCAAGATTGAATAATAAAGTCCCTCGCAAACAAACTTACCACAGTCGTAGCTAATCTCAACTGCTGCTGTTTGGACTAATAATTTTTCGAGATCAACGGTGGTTTGTAAGATATTTTCGGGAGAGTTTATAGACTCTTGAGGCAAGATGCCTGTGCTACTGGCAAAAGCTTCTACCGTTAATTGTGAACGACCAGCAGCCATGCCACAACAGATAATATAGTCAGGCTGGATGTCATGAATTTTGGCAATGACGCGAGAACTAGATTGTTGCACGTCTACCGGCAAACGGTGCAAAAAATTTAAATCATGGGGGAGTGATGCCATTTTGGCTAGTGCGAGTAACAAGTCATCGGATGAATTTGACTTTTGTTGACTCAACCAAATGTCAAAAGAAGTTAATAGTATTTTTTTGTGCATAATAAATATTATTTAGAATTAGAATAATAGAATGCCGTCCTTCATAAATTTACAAGGAGCAGCTAAATGCCAGTGATTGCAGTTGTTGATTACGATATGGGAAATTTGCACTCTGTCTGCAAAGGATTAGAAAAAGCTGGTGCAACTCCTCAAGTTACTTATTGTTCTCAAGAGTTGGCAAAAGCAGATGCTATAGTTTTGCCAGGAGTGGGAGCATTTGATCCGGCTGTACAACATTTGCGATCGCGTGGTTTGGAAAAACCTATTAAAGATGCGATTGCTTCTGGTAAACCTTTTTTGGGTATTTGTCTAGGATTACAAATTTTGTTTGAATCCAGTGCCGAAGGAACTTTACCAGGATTAGGAATTGTACCGGGAAAAGTTCGTCGTTTTCGTTCTCAACCGGGGATGACAATTCCCCACATGGGTTGGAATCAACTCCAACTCAACCAACCAAAAAGTCTTTTGTGGGAACATTTGCCTATCGATCCTTGGGTTTATTTTGTTCATTCTTTCTATGTTGAACCAACAAATCCCCAAGTTCGGGCTGCGACTGTTACTCATGGAGATCAAACTTTTACAGCAGCGATCGCTCATGAAAATATCATGGCTGTCCAATTCCATCCTGAAAAATCATCAAATGTGGGATTGCAAATTCTATCTAATTTTGTGGCTCAAGTCCGCGAAAAAGTTTTTGCTTAATAAAAGTTTGCAATATTTTCAGGTGTTTATTTACTCAAATTTCCAGATTGAATCATCAATAAATCCTTGATGGTATCCGTCTATTTATCACTAGGATCAATCCAAAATCCAAAATCTAAAATCTAAAATGGAATAATGAGTCTGAGAATTTACGGGAATCGTCTGCTTAAAACCTTACCAGGTGAACATACCAGACCTACCAGTGCGCGAGTACGGGAGGCATTATTTAATATTTGGCAGGGGACAATTGCTGGTTGTCGCTGGTTAGATTTGTGCGCCGGTAGTGGTTCTATGGGTGCAGAGGCTTTATGTAGGGAAGCCAGTGTTGTCATCGGTGTTGAAGAGTCTAGTCAAGCCTGTGCCATAATTCAAGAAAACTGGCAACAGGTAGCCAAGCCAGACCAGAAATTTCAGCTATTACGGGGAAACGTCACCCAACAGTTAAAAAAATTATCAGGTCAAAAATTTGACAGAATATATTTTGACCCACCTTATGCTAGTGGATTATATGAACCAGTATTAGAAGCGATCGCTCAATATCAGCTTTTAGATTCCCAAGGAGAAATAGCCGTCGAACATCGTTACCGAAATTGGCAACCATCAAACATTTCCAACTGGGAAATCTGCCGTCAAAAAAGTTATGGTAAAACAGCTTTGACATTTTATCAGGAACACAGAATAGGGAACACAGAATAGGGGGAAGAATTTTCTTCTTCCTAATAGCGCAGCTTAGTGTAAGCCATACTCCTAACTGGGCGCAGGCCCTGCGCCCCTACATCGGTGATTCCTCAATCAATATCAGCCGCCCAATTCGTTAGGACGCTTATATTGTCTATAAGCAGCGTAGAATAAACCGCTTAAAGTTACAAAAACTAAACCAAGCACAATACCAGATAGTAGGGGTTCAACCACTGTAAATCTCCTTGTTGTAATTATTGAAAGATTCGTTCTCTGCTTTTTATTTTACCAAATTTGGCATGAATCCCGCATCTCATATCCCTTTTAAATCTAAATAATCAATAAAAATCATTTTTTGTCCTTGCGAACACAAGCAAGAAATTTTAAGATATGTGTAGGAAATTAAAACTTGCACATTGTCAAAGTAACCCTTTTGGATAACCAGCTAATCAAACCTGAAACTCTGATTCAACAGATCGTCATCTTTGTCGTAGCGATGCTGATAACTATGCCTTTAATCCTTTTTGGCATTGAGATGGTAAAAGCCTCTGATCCTTATGTCAAAAGTGTTCTATCCCATCAGGGAAACCCTGTACAGGGAAAAGCTATTTTCCAAATTAACTGTGCTGGCTGTCATGGTTTAGAAGCAAACGGCCTAGTCGGTCCAAGCTTACATGAAATCTCCAAATATAAATCCCGCTATGGGCTGATTTATCAAGTAACTAGCGGTGAAACTCCTCCCATGCCCAAATTCCAGCCCAGTGTCCAAGAAATGGCAGACCTTTTAAGCTACTTAGAAAGTCTGTAAATTTTTGTGCATAATGACTATAAATATCCTAAAAATACTGATATTTTAAATGTCGAGATGGTTTATAAAACGTCTTTAGGGGATTTCTCATATAAAAAACCGTTTCTCAACGCAAAAATAAATTGAGAACCTTATGTCAAATCTAGTTAAAAGTAAATCCTATCACCGACTAAAACGCCAACTACTCATCGTCATGTTGGTGATTTTCGCTGGGAGTGTGGCTATGGGCTGGATATTGGGATTAGCTACTAGTAGCGCCCACGGCGCAAATCCTGCGGACTCAGTTGGTACTATTAATGTCATACCCGCACAATACTAACTATTAGTCTGTCAAGAACTAATTGACGGGTTTATTTGTTGCCATTTTGATTCTTCCTTCTTCCTTCGTGTCCTATTCCTATGGCTCCTGCGTCGCCACGCAAGCTATCGGAACGCTACGCGAACGTGCCTATCCTTGACGGTCTCGTGAGGGATACGTGGTTCGTTAGACGCGAAGCGGCTTCTCGAAAAATAATATGTAACGAAAAGTAAAATGTCCCAAAACCTCTTCTGGAGTTCCTTGTTCCCTTGTCATAACGACAATTTTTAACTCTCACTTACTTAGTAACAGAACCACAAGAAATAGATTTTGATAAAACTTAAAATCATATTCAGCTTTGCAAAAAATAAATCCATACCTAAATAAAAAACAACTGCGACGGACTCTCCTCCAAAAACGCCAATCAATGACATTATTAGAATGGAGAGAAAAGAGCGATCGCTTGACCTATAATATTCAAAACTCAGTATTATTTAATCAAGCAAATACCATTCTCTCCTTCTTCAGCTTTCGTCAAGAACCTGATATTAGCTCGTTGTATATCAACTTTAACAAACGGTGGGGTTTTCCCCGTTGTGTTGATAAATCACTAATTTGGCATTCTTGGCAACCTGATGACGTTATGAATATCGGTACTTACGGCATTACAGAACCACACCCCGAAGCGCCAATAATTGCAATGGAGTCAGTAGATTTAATTCTGGTTCCCTGTGTAGGTTGTGATATCCAAGGATACCGATTAGGGTATGGTGGCGGATATTATGACAGGTTGTTAAATTCTCCAGATTGGGCTGAAAAACCAACAATAGGAGTAGTTTTTGATTTTGCTTATTTATCTAAATTACCTATTGATACTTGGGACAAACCCTTAGAAACTGTGATGACAGAAAATGGGTGAGTTGACACTCTCAGCACTAAAGTGACTGAGATTCTTTAATCAAAGACATGACTTGCTCAGTCAGACTTGCGCCTGATTAAGTAGAGGACTCATCTCCTAAAGCGTTACTTACGTCTAGCGCAAAAGTTCCCGTATGCCCTACGGTACTCAATCCTCGACTCAGGATGTTTCTAGCTGCGTTCTCATCTCTATCCATGACACAACCACACCTGCAAGTGTGAGTACGAGTGGATAAAGTTTTTTTAACAATTTCACCACAGCTAGAGCATTCCTGGCTAGTATATTGCGGGTTTACGGCAACTGTGACCTTCTGAAATACCTTACCAAAATATTCCAGCCAGACACGAAACTGATACCAAGATGCGTCATTTATTGACTTAGCTAAACAATGATTTCTCACCATATTTTTTACCCTCAAATCTTCATAGGCTATCAAGTCGTTAGACTGAACTACGCACCGTGCTAATTTTACAGCATGGTCTTTACGTTGCCTACTTATTTTGAGGTGGTGCTTACCTAAAATTTGTCTAGCTTTGCCTCTATTTTTTGACCCTTTAACTTTTCTAGAAACTCGTTTTTGAGAACGCTTTAAAACCTTCTCACCTTTTCTTAAAAATCTAGGATTTGGTAGAGTATTACCATCAGAATCAGTATAGAAATCTTTTAGTCCTACATCTAATCCTATGGTATTTCCCGAAGATTCAATGTTTTCATTCCTATCTACATTGATGCAGAATTGGACATAAACACCATCAGCACGTTTCACTAATCGAACTCGTTTGATTTGATTAATTTGATAAAAATGCAAATCACGAGTCCCTTTTAGTTTTAATTTACCAATTCCTTTTTTGTCAGTAAAAGTAATTGATTTTCTATCTTGGGCAAGTTGCCATCCTGATGTTTTATATTCAACAGAGCGACAATCTTTTTGAAATTGGGGAAATCCCTTTAAACCAGGAATCTTTTTCTTACAGTTATCATAAAAACGAGATATAGAAGACCAAGCTCGTTCTGCACTAGCTTGTCTAGCCATTGAATTAAGTTCATCTGCAAAGGAAAAAGTTTTAGCTAATATTGCACAGTATTTTTGCAAATCATTTTTACCCGTATTCTGATTATCTATCCATAGACGAATACAGCTATTGCGAATAAATTGGGCAGTACGAATGGCATCATCTACTGCTGTAAATTGCTTGGGCTTTCCATAAGTTTTGAACTCAAAAACTAGCATAACTACCTCCTGGAGTTATACTAGCAGTAATATTGTAAATATGACGATTGTAAAGACCAAGGCGAATAAATTCGCCCGTGTCGCTTATATCTCAGCACTAAATTGACTGAGCTTTACGCTTACCGAGTAATCTTGTAATTGTTAAATTATACTCAAAACGGTTGGGACATGGAATGAAAGTAAAATCACGAAAAACCTAGATATGTAGGGGTTCAGCTTTTGCTAAACCTCTACCCGATTAAATCAAATAACTAAGCCGTTTTGAGTATATCTAAAGGTGGGAGTATCCTGTAAGAATTGGGCAACGTTAAAAAAGATAAACTTTCGCAAATTAGACAAAATTGCTATATATTATCAGATACAATAAGATATTTGTCCGTTGCCAAAAATTGCTACTATATAATATGTCCAAAACTTACACCGTAGAAATTAACCACCAAGGTACAACATATACTATCCAAGTTCCTGAAAATGAAACTATTCTCACAGCCGCTTCATCTACAGGTTTAGACTTACCTACCTCTTGCGGTGCTGGTGTTTGTACAACTTGTGCTGCTTTAGTTACAGAAGGAACTGTAGAGCAATCAGAGGGTATGGGTGTAAGTCCAGATTTGCAAAAACAAGGCTATGCACTACTTTGTGTTGCTAAACCTCTTTCTGATTTAAAAATTGAAACCGAAAAAGAAGACATCGTTTATCAAGCACAATTTGGTAAAGCATAGGTAATAATTAATAATTACCAAAAAGTTTCTGTATTCTCAACATTATCAATGCAAAGGATTTAGGATTATGACAACTCACTTTATTACCGCTGAAATTGAATTAGAAGAAACTCCTACAGAATTAGAAAAAGCCATTACAGCGGAATTAAAAAAACAAGGTGAACCACTCCGTTGGGCTATTACTGCTGTTGACGAAAAACAACAAACAGCCACAGTAGAAGCTGTAGTTACTGGTTAAATTTCTTCTTTGCGTTTTAACGCGAAACAAAAAACCCCTGTGATACCCATCCAAAAACCATACACAGTAATTTTAATTATACCCACCGGCATTGGGGCAGCGATTGGCGGTTATGCTGGTGATGCCTTACCAGTAGCTAAACTTATATCACAGGTGTGCGATCGCTTGATTACTCACCCCAATGTCATGAACGGTGCAAGTTTATACTGGAATATCCCCAACGCCTTCTATGTGGAAGGTTATGGTCTAGATAAATTTGCGGCTGGAGAATGGGGTTTACGTCCCGTCCGTAGTAACAGAGTCGGGTTACTTTTAGACCAAGGCATAGAACCGGAATTAATGCTGCGACACTTGCAGGTAGCCGATGCAGCCAGAGCAACCCTAGGATTAAATATTACAAATCATGTTATTACCGATGCGCCATTAAATGTAGAATTACGGACTTCTCCATCTGGTACAAGTTGGGGAACAATAGGGAATCCTGATAGTTTATTACGGGCTGCTGAGAAATTAATTATAGAAGAAAAAGCCGAAGCGATCGCTGTTGTTGCCCGTTTCCCCGACGATATAGACGAAACCGCGGTCCAAAACTATCGCCAAGGTCAAGGAGTAGACCCTCTAGCTGGTGCAGAAGCCGTCATTAGCCATTTATTAGTCCGCACCTTTAAAATACCCTGCGCCCATGCTCCCGCCCTTTCTCCCGCACCACCAGCCCCCAATTTATCACCCCGTGCAGCGGCTGAAGAAATTGGCTACACATTCTTACCTTGTGTTTTGGTGGGCTTGAGTAACGCTCCGCAATTTATCATTAATACAGAAAATCATAATTCTTTATCAACTGATATCTGGGCAGATCAAGTTGATGCTTTAATTATTCCCGCCACAGCCTGTGGAAACAGTGCTTTATTAAGCTTAAACCAGAAACAATGTCAAATAATTACCGTTGCAGAAAATAAAACTTTGATCCAAGTTTCTGCTTCTATGTTAAGAATTCAAACCTTGCAGGTAAACTCATATTTGGAAGCAGTAGGCGTACTAGTCGCTTACAAAGCAGGTATTAATCCTTCGTCATTAGTCATTAGTCATTAGTCATTAGTCATTACCAATTACCCATTACATTATTTAAAATCCAGTGATTGAACAACGAAATCAAGAACCAGAAATCCCTTACCTAACACGCACCCAAGTCTTAGTAGCAATGGGTGTAACTGCAATTATTCTCTGGATAGTTGCCAAATTATGGTTGCGCTGGGGTAACATTATCCTTTTTAAGTGGCAATGGCACGAACAAGATTTATTATCAGGAATTGCTTTAGGTCTAATTATTACTATATTAAGTGGTTTAGCCTATCGCCTTTCCCCTCCCTATCGTAAAAGTGCTGATTATTATTTAGAAATGGTTCTCAAACCTCTAGCTTTACCAGACTTAATTTGGTTAGGATTACTCCCCGGTTTAAGTGAAGAATTATTATTTCGAGGTGTCATGCTACCCGCTTTAGGTGGAGATCATACCGCTGTGATAGTATCAAGTCTTTGTTTTGGAGTCCTACACCTTAGCGGTCCCCAACAGTGGCCTTATGTCATTTGGGCAACTATTATTGGAATTATTTTAGGTTATAGCGCCCTATTCAGTGGCAACTTATTAGTACCTATTATTGCTCATATTGTGACAAATTTGCTATCTAGCTACTTGTGGAAAATCCAAAAATTTTAGATATGGTTGGCTGAGTTTTTGATACATCACCAACCACTTTTAAAACATCCTCTAAGGGCGATAGCGAAACACTGCTGCAAGCAGTTCGCTTTTAGCCGTTAAACCGTTGTAAACTTAGATGTAGTTAAAATTCCTGTTAAACCTGTGACTTCAATAATGCCATCAGTGGCAGGATTAAACCCTGCTATTGGATCATTAATAGCCACAAAGGTTTTTTGTCCAAAACTAAATTGAGCAACGAAATTTGAGCCAAAGACTGTACCTGTTAATTTTGCCCCAATACCTGCGGTATCTAGAGTATTGACTGCTCCAACATTCACAAATCCGGTGCGTGCAGTAGCAACACGGAATAAATCATTGCCAGTGGTAGCATTAAAATCCGTAATCACATCAAAGTTACTCAAGACAGAATCAGTGAGATTTTGGTAAACAAACGTATCTCTGCCTAAACCACCAATCATTATGTCCTTACCTGCGCCACCATTAAGGATGTTATTCGCTGCATTACCTGTAATGGCATTATTTAGGCTATTTCCTGTCCCGTTGATAACAGCACTACCTGTGAGGGTAAGATTTTCCACTTGAGCAGATAAGGTTGTAGTAATATTGGCCGTTAAAGTATCACTAATAGTTGTAACTGACTGACTATTGCTGAGGGTGGCATTGATGGGATTACTCAATGTTAAAATAAAGGTTTCGTCTGGTTCATTGAGATTGTCATTGAGAAGAGGAACACTAATAGTTTTAGTGGTTTGGTTAGCAGCAAAGGTGAGAGTTCCTGTAACTGTATTGTAGTCACTACCAGCGATGGCTGTTTGATTTGTAGTTGTATAGTTGACAGTGACGGAATATGGACTAGAAGCGGAAAGATTGACCGTAAATACGGAATTAGCATCCATTCCTTCGATGACAGTGGCAGGATTATTGATACTAATTTTGGGAGCATTGGCTAGGTCATTGTCAATTACCGTCAAAACTGATGTTTTTTGTGTGCCTAATGTTGCGCCATTGGTGGGGTTAGAGAGAATGAGATTAATGGTTTCATTCAGTTCATATACATTGTCATTGATGATAGGAATAGTAACGGTTTTAGTGGTTTCTCCGTTGGCAAAACTCACCAAAATGGGAGCATTATTGTAGTCACTAGGAGCAGTAGCTGTACTGTTAGTTGGAGTTAACGTAGTGGTAACTATGCCATCGCTACCATTGCTGCGGGTGAGGGTAATAGCGGTGATGGCTTTTCCATCTTCATTAACGCTATAGTTAGGGGCATTGAAACTGATGATTCCAGCTTTGGGTTGATTGATATTGAGATTAAAGGTATCTTCAGCGATCGCACCCAATAAATCCTTAGCAATTGCTTTGAGAAATATCACACCGATAGATCCGGTTGGCGGATTGCCGCTTAGAGTTCTGGTATTAGGATTAAAAGTTAACCAACTAGGTAAAGGATTACCATTAGCAAGTAGGATAGAGTAACTTAGGGAGTCAATTTTATCAATATCTTTGAAAGTGTTAGAGTCAAAGATAAAGGAGAATGGGACAGTGGCAACGGCTGTTTGATCGGGAATTTGTTGATTGAGAAGCGGCGCATTATTCACATTCAGGACGGGGAATTGATAAATGCTAGTATCAATGACTCCGGCTGGATCAACTACCACTACTTTAAGTTTCAAGTCGCCTACAGCATCATTAGTTGGTGTGCCACTGATGGTATAGGTGGCAGCATCGAATTTCATCCAGTTGGGGAGAGGATTACCATTTTCTTGAGTGACTTTATAGGTACGGCGATCGCTCGTATTTGTCGGATCTTGGAAGCTAAGTTGAAACTTAGTTCCTTCTTTGAGAAAAGAACCTACTCTCTCATTCGGATGAGCCTTCACATAATCATATTTTTCCTGGTAAAACGCCTGAAGGGTTTGCCCTGGTTTACCATTTAATGCGTAATCTGTGAAGAATAAAGGAGCATCTGAATGATTTAAGAAGGGGGAATAGTATTTTAGTAGTTCCTTGGGCAAATAAAGATCCTGAGTCTTGATTGCAGATCCTGTTTGATCATAGCCCACACCAATATCTCCACTATCTCCAGCGGGGGCTTTGTATCCAAGATGTAATGGACCTAAACCTTGATAGTCAGTATGAATAACCGTAATATTACCATCAGATGGACTCAGAGCCGGATTGCTAAGACCGAAAATGGAAGTTTTAAAGGTGGGATTAGCAGGATCTAGAGCAATAATCTGCAAATCTTTGGTAGAACTAATATTGTCGTGAATATATCTACCCATTGCACCACTGACTTGCGCTCCCAAACTATAACCAATAGCAGTTGTTTTGGCGGGATCAAGTCCTAGCTGCTCAAATAATACTTTAGCAACTGTTTTACCAACTAGGTCTGTATCTTTAGCAGCCGAGAAATAGGTTAATTCACGTCCTAATTCAGTCCAGTCCACCAAGATCACATTCTTATTGCCTCGTTGATTATAGCCACGAGCCGATTGCAGCATTGATTCTGGCAAGTTTTTCACACTATATTCATTGGTAAGAATGATGTTGGCTATACCTTTTTTGGTTTGATCGTAATCAAAATCTTTACCAACATAAATTCTGATGATTTTGTTGTCTCTAGTTGGTACTTCAATGATTTGGTAAATTACACCTTCATCATTACGCCAAACCTTATCTAAAGAGATATTTTGATCCTTTGCAAATTGCATTAATTCTGGATCTTTGAGTGCGAGATTTTTTCGTCCTTGGCGGTCAAGTTCTCGAACATTAGCAATTAGCCGATCCTGTTTGTCGTCATATTCAGCATAGGTAGATAAAATTCCCTCAATTCCCGATAACCAACCACTCAAATTATTCTGCTTAATCGCTTGAGCGACTGTTAAACCAGTATTAGTGACAAACTCTAATTTAGTCAGCAGATCCACAAAATTCTCCAGATTTTTAGTAGATGAAGATAGGGTATAGGCAATATTTTCGCTGAGATTAAAAATGCCCCCTGCTATGTTCTGAATCCCTGTCAACCAATCATGTTGACTAATCGCTTCAATGCCAGAATAAATTTGTAATGGAACTGTTTTTAAAGTATTGAGTAACTGATAGGTTAGGTCAAAATCTTGGGGAGTCGGGAAACTTAATTCCAATGCTACACCGGCTAAAGCACCTGTAACTTGTAAAAAGTCCCCAATATTGCCCGATTCTCCAGCTTTGATCCCATAATATATACCCGAAGCCACAGATTGCAATAAATGGATATTTGAAACAACCTTATTAGCTGCATCTACACTCAAACCGAAAGCACTGGTAGTTCCAGATTCGATGGCTGATCCCAGACTAGCATCAACAAAACTTGCTACCCCCATAGCAACATTAAAAATTGCGCCTTTCCAATCACCATTGACCACAGAAGCGGCGGAACTAACTACGACACTGGCGAGTTTTAAGCCCAGAGAAATCGGTGAAGGAATAAAACTGAGAATACTTAAAACCTTGGAGGTAATACCCAAAATTTGGGTAATTAATTCTTTCTTCCGGGCTTTTCTTTCTTCAATTCTGCCATCAATAATTTGCTCTAAAATCTGTTTAGATTGTGCGGCTAAACTTTGAGAAATTTCTCCCGCCGATTTGGCATAGGCAACTTTATAGAGAATTTCCTGATTTTGCTTACTCAGTAAATCTTTCTCTTGCGCTAAGATTCCTGATTTTTGGATTTCGTCGTAGAGAGTTTTCGTTGCACCTTGTAAATTAGTCTGGGATTGTATGAGGAGATTTGAATACTTCTGTTCTTCCTCGTTGAGTTTCGTAACTGCGGCATTGAGGGTATTGGACTGCTTAATTAAAGCATCGGCAGTTTTGAGAAGATTCTCTTGAATTGTTTTGGTTTCTTTGCCTTGCAAAGCTTGATTGATGTCTTGGGTAGTTGCTGCTAGTAAGTTTTTCAGAGATGGAGATAAAACAGTATCCAAGCCATTCAAGATACCTGCTAGTTGTCCGTTTTGCTCGGCTTTTTGAATAATCTCGGCGATGGGGTTAGCACCTATACCCGAACGCAGTTTGTTAATCGCTGTTTGTAATGATTCTTCGGTTTTGAGTTGGTTGAGTTGTTCTAGTTTTGCTACAGCAATTTGCCGATCGCGTTCTATTTCTGACCGTTGTGTATTAAGTTTGGCTTTCAAAGCATCATCAATCAGATATTGACGATTGTTGGCAATATCCTGTTCTAATTTTGCTTGGGATAGATTCAGTTTTTCAACAGATAATAATTGAGTCTGGGTTTGTTCTGTCCAGTTTCGCAATTGGAAAAGGGCATCAACTCGGAATTGAGCGATCGCTAATTCTTCTTGTTTGGCGTTAATTTGATCTTGGTTATTACCGATACTTAGCTTCAAATTTGCTAATTCTTGAGAAGCAAGACTTTCTTGTTCTTTTAGTACCTTAATTTGATTTTCAGCATCCGTGCGGAGTTGGGTAAATTGGGTAGCTTGTTCTTGCGCGTCTGCTTTCAGTTCCCGATATTCCAACATTTTACTGTAAGCATTACCCGCAATTTGCCGATCTTCAAGGCGAGCAATTCCTTTTACACACCATCCCCCCTTGTCACTGGCAAGATCCTGATAGTCCTTGTAGATAATTTGATATGAAGTTGCCATGTCATTGTTACGAACAACTTCCAGTAGTTTGGCGGCTTCCTGGCCACCAGCATCGGTAGCTTTTTGGAGAATGTTGTTAACTTGGGTGCTTAAAGTGTTCAGTTCGAGTTGTTTTTGAGTTGCTTTGAGGGTGTTATTTTCTTTGAGTTCGGTAATTGCCAGTAAGTCTTCGAGCTTCTGCTGTTTATCTTTGATGACACTAAGATATTTATCATTTTGCAGCAGTAGAGAGGCTTGCACGTCATCCATGAGGGCAGTCAGAGCATTACTGCTGGCTTCCGCTTGTTCTGCCAATTTCTGAACTTCCGCAAGAGTGGCGCGGGTGTCGGTGAGGAGTTTTTCTAAACTGGTGGTGTCTTTGTCGGGATTTTCTAAATAGGCATCCAGGAGTTGATACTGGGTTTCAATGACTTGTTTTTGAGTGTTGAGGAGAGTTTGTTTTTGGATAAATGTACTTTGTTGGGCAATGAGAACTACTTGTTTTTGAGTTAGCAGTTCAATGGATTGATTTAAAAGGTTTTGCAGAGTGAGGAGATTAGTTTGTGCATTACCAGTAGCCGTACTCAGTTGTTGGGTAGTAGCGTCTCGTTGGGTTTTGAGTTGAGTAATTAGGGCATCTGCTTGGGTAATTTCGTCGTTCAAGAGAGTGCTTTGTTGTGTCACCCAGTCTTTAACGCCGTTCATTTCCTGGAGGAGTTGTTGTCCTTGAACTTCGAGGTCAGTGCGACGGGTGAGGACATCATTAAGAGCAGTTTGATAGTCTTGTTTGCTCTTTGTATATTCTGTCCATTCTTGGATGACATTATTTTTAGCGGTTTCTGCGTCTGTAATTGCCTGTTGAAGTTGGGTTTGTAAGGTGGGCAGAAGTTTTTGCCAGTCAGCAATTTGTTGTTGTTTATCGCCGTTGAGTTGCCGTTTAGCGTCTAGTTGGTTAAGAAGGGTTGTAAGTAGGTCTTGGGTAATAGCGGTTTGGTCAGCTATACCACTAGCATCTTGCCATTGTTTAAGGATGTCGCTGGCGGTGTTCTGTTGGGTGGTATTAGTTTCTATGCCTTTGAAGAGGTTGGCTGCGCGTTCTCTAAAAGATGCAGCTTGTTGGGTGTAAGTATCCCAAATGATCCAATTATGATCTACATGAGTAACGGTAATGGTTTTACTTTTCCCTGAACGTCCTTTTTCTTGCCGTTCTTCTGTCCAAGTTGGTCCTGATTTATAGCTAAGTTGCCAATGGGTAGCGGCTTCTTGTTCATACCAAGTTGCTTGAGAAAGGGCTGCGGCAGATTCGGCTTGTTTTTGGGTGATACTGGCTTTGACTTGTGCAATTTGTTGTTGAGATTGATCGATCTCTTTGTTGATTTGGGTTTGGAGATTAGCAAGGGTTGTGGCTTGGTTGAGTTCTGGGAAGTATTTGTTACGGGTTACTTGAAGTACATCATTAGCTTCTTTTTTAATAGTTGCTTCACTATCACCATTAGAAGTCCAAACATCAACATATCCATTGCCAGAATTAACTAGATGGGTTAAATCGGTTTTGCCATCTCCGTTAAAATCTCCTAGTTTAAAATTAAAGTTATTATTACTTACGTCATAGCTAGGATTAGGCGTAAAATCTGGTGTGACATTAAAAGTTCCATCACCATTTGAGTTCCAAATAGTAACGAATCCTTTTGTCCCATTATTGATAAAATTGATTAAATCGGTTTTGCCATCCCCATCAAAATCTCCCAATTTGAAATTAAAGTTATTATTACTTACGTCATAGGTAGGACTAGGAGTGAAAGGGGCTTTAACATCAAAAGTTCCATCACCCTTTGACAACCAAACATGAATGTATCCTTTTTTTCCATCATTGACAAAATGAATTAAATCTGTTTTCCCATCTCCATTAAAATCACCTGTTTTGAAATTAAAGTTATTGTTGTTTACTAAATAACCAGGAGCAGGAGTAAAAGCAGATTTAACATCAAAAGTGCCATCACCTTTAGAATTCCAAACATGAACATATCCATTGCCAATATTGACAAAATGAATTAAATCTGTTTTCCCGTCTCCATTAAAATCACCTG
>JANMEE010000170.1:0-22273 GCA_031376645.1 Dolichospermum sp. OTE_75_concoct_329_sub
AACAATGCGACCACAATCTATATAATCCTTATAGAGAAACGGTTTCAGGCATTTTTCACGGTGTCGATTTTTTATGCAATATGGAAACCCAGAACCCCGTTCTTATAAGGGTTTGAGGATTTGGTGAGAAATCCGGGCTAAGAGGTTGTTTGATAGCGTTCACGAAGTGTGCCGGAGGCATAGCGTGGCGTTAGCCATAAAGTATTAGATGAAACCAATAATCTCCAAAAACCTAACCCCCCTGCCCCCTTCCCTACGTTAGCGCAGCGTGCCGAAGGCTGGGAAGGGGGGTTTCAAAGCCTCTCCAGTCATAAAAGCTGCTCCTTTTCCCTCCCTTTCCCTCCCTTGTAGGGGAGGGTCAGGGAGGGGTGCGGGGAGAGGTTTACAAGAGGGGTTAATTTATACCTTGAAAACTTTTCAAACATCCTCTAAGGTAAAAATTCACTATCTATTACCTGTTGAGAAGTAAATGGACATTGTTGCGGAAAAATAATCCGAGATAAACTCGTTTCTTCCACAGCCCAATCTACAGCAGGAGCATAACAATCCTCAAAAATACCCTCATAATAATTTTTTAAACTAGGATGTTTTTGGATAGATTTATTAATTCGCCGACGATGTTCTTTAATACTAGCAGTCCAACTTCCTGAACGATGTTCTGCTTGATATTTCCATTTCAATAAATGGGCTAAAACAACAATTAAATTGTTTTCTAAAGCATCTTTTAAACTTCCACCCATTTCCTCTATTTCTTCTATTAATAAATCTAAATCTAAGTTATCAAAATCACCTTGTTTTAATTGATTGATTGTTGAATCTAACCATAATTGATAATCTTGCTCATAGAGAGACTTTAAAGTATTATCCATCATTTTTTTATAAACTCCTGAATTACTTGTTTAGTAATTTCTTGAATTGCTGCTAAAGTAGGTGGTATTATTTCACTTTCCATTCCCAACCATAAAAGATATTCAATATTTCCCGCCGGTCCAGTTATTGGTGACCAAGTTAAACCCTGATATTTCCATCCTAGCCCTAATGCCCCTTGCATGACCTGAAAAATCGCATCAGCTTGGTCACGAGGATCGCGGACAACACCTTTTTTACCTATGCGAGATCTGCCAACCTCAAATTGTGGTTTTACCAGCAATACAGCTTCTCTAGGAGCTTGTGTTAATTGCCATACAGCGGGCAAAATTTTAGTTAGGGAAATAAACGAAACATCCACAACTATCAAATCAGGAAGTATGGCATTTTCAGCATATAATTCTTCTGGTTGCAATTGACGTAAATTCGTGCGTTCTTTTAAAATTACCCGTTCATCATTTCTGATTTTCCAGTCAACTTGTCCATAGCCAACATCTACACCATAAACTTGTTTTGCGCCAGCTTGTAATAAACAATCAGTAAAACCACCTGTGGAAATTCCTCCGTCCAAACAAATCCTTTCAGCTACGGAAATCGCAAAAAATTCTAAAGCCTTGGCCAGTTTTTCACCACCGCGAGAAACAAAAGGAGGACGTTCTTTAACTTGGATTTTGGCGGTAATATCCACTTCAGTTCCGACCTTATCAACCTTATGTTGATTTACAGTTACTTCTCCAGCTTGAATTAGTCGTTGTGCTTGCTGACGGGAGGGAGATA
This sequence comes from Dolichospermum sp. OTE_75_concoct_329_sub, assembly GCA_031376645.1. GTDB lineage: Bacteria > Cyanobacteriota > Cyanobacteriia > Cyanobacteriales > Nostocaceae > Dolichospermum. The sequence continues at coordinate 1,645 of JANMEE010000170.1, forward strand.
AACCTAAATCTACTAATAATGTATCTAATCGCTGTTTAACTAATTTCACTTTTTATAGTTGTTTATTTGTACTTTTATATTCTAAATCCTGAGTATGAAATTTTTTGTTGATATCCCCGACTTCTTTAAGAGGATGAATGAACAAGTTTTTAATCCCGCATTTCTCACAAGTCCTACAATCGCATTCTTCATAATCCTTACCCAGAATAGGTTTCAGTCATTTTTATGCAAATTAATTTTTGATGCAGTGTGAAACTCCAGAATCTTGATTTGATAAGGGTTTGAGAATTTTGGTGAGAAATCCGGGTTAATGTATAAACAAACCCCTCTTGTAAACCTCTCCCCGAAGCGGAGAGAGGCTTTGAAACCCCCCTTCCCTACGTTAGCGCAGCGTGCCGAAGGCTGGGAAGGGGGGTAGGGGGGTTAGGTTTTTGGAAATTATCGGTTTCATCTAATACTTTATGGCTAACGCCACGCTATGCTATCAAACAACCTCTAAGAAGTGAGGGATATTAATTTTATTATGCCCTTAGTTAATATTGTGAATATGATGATCATTTTGTGAAGGAACACCCTTATTAACAAAAGCCAAAGTAATTCGTTTCATAAACCAATACAAACTCCAAAGAATTACAAAAGTAATAGCAATAATTATCAACGGCTGTTTACCAAGTATTTCCTCTACACCTTTAGTGATTACGGCATCTGGTTGAGTAATAAAATCCCAACTATTAAACCGTAAAAATCTACCCCAATAAATACCAATAGCAGAAAGGGCATGAGTAATTAACTCAACAGGCAAAATCCATTTACTTTTACCATTTCGATGTAAATAGTAGCCCAAATTTATTAAAGATATGACATAAGCTTCAAATCCGCCAAAAATGACGACAATATAAACAGGAAATAAGACTAATGTAATCATCCATACTGACTGAACTCGTCGAATATCATCTATCAAATGAATGACATCAGTTAATAGATAAGGTGCATTTGGTAAAAAAGCATAAAAACTTAGAAATCCTAGCCACCAAACCCATGAACCTCCGCGTTTACTGCGAAACAGCCAAACACTCAAAGCCAAAGGGATAAAAGCCAGAAATAGATTCCAAGTCATCCACCGCATATTCACTTGTAAAACCTGAAAAACCGTTGCTATTAATTCAATCACTTCTGCTTTCATGGAATTGAAATGTATAGAATAAATTGAGTTTTTATTTACACAGTATTTGCAGTTATAAACTTTTAACAACTCTAAAAATATTTTGTGCAAAACTCTATTTTATATCACTGTTTCATAAAACGGCTATCTTTTATATTTTTTGTGACACAGCAACTAACACACAGATACTAAAAGACTTTGAAACCTCCTTATCTGTGTTCATCTGCGTTTATCCGCGTTCTATTATTCTAGATATTTTATGCAGTTTTATATTTATAAATTGAATCTAGGCATCACTCTCAAGCCTAATTAATCTTAAGTTAAAGATGAATACTCTTAGAAAAACTTAATGCCTATATATATGGGCGCACAGATTTCGACTATACTGTTATGATAGTAAAAAGTTTGGTATTTGTCAACTACCTCATCCATAATTTCCTGATGGCGTGGTGGGGCGTAAGTCATATTAAGATTAAATCAGATCTAAGAATTAATAGAATTTACGAATTTGTTTCCCAGTCCTGAAAAAGATTACATTTAATTAAGTTAGAAAAAAACAAATTACAAATATGTCCATTGAACTGCAAGCAGAACTAGGTCAAGCGGTAGAGCAACGTCGCAACTTTGCGATTATTTCTCACCCTGATGCTGGTAAAACTACACTAACAGAAAAACTATTATTATACGGGGGTGCTATTCACGAAGCGGGAGCAGTAAAAGCCCGCAGAGACCAGCGAAAAGTGACTTCTGACTGGATGGCAATGGAACAACAACGGGGAATTTCCGTAACTTCAACGGTGTTACAATTTGCCTATCGCAATTGTCAAATTAATTTACTTGATACTCCTGGACACCAAGATTTTAGTGAAGACACCTATCGGACTTTGGCCGCAGCCGATAATGCAGTTATGCTAATAGATGCGGCTAAAGGTTTAGAACCCCAAACTCGGAAACTGTTTGAAGTTTGTAAAATGCGGGGTATCCCGATTTTTACCTTTATTAATAAACTCGACCGTCCAGGTAGAGAACCGATAGAATTGTTAGATGAGATTGAGAAAGAATTGGGATTACAGACCTATGCAGTGAATTGGCCTATTGGCATGGGCGATCGCTTTAAAGGCGTATTTGACCGACAAAAGCAGCAAGTTCATTTATTTGAGCGGAGTTCTCATGGTAGTAAAGAAGCAAAGGAAACTGTCCTTAATATAGGCGATAGTCAAATTGAAACCTTAATAGAAAAAGGACTCTACCATCAACTTAAAGATGAGTTAGAACTCTTAGAAGGAGTTTGTCCAGAATTAGATTTAGACTTGGTACACGCCGGTAAAATGACCCCAGTATTTTTTGGTAGTGCCATGACCAACTTTGGGGTGGAATTATTTCTCAACAACTTCCTGAACTTTGCGCTCAAACCAGGTACACATAGCAGCAGCGTCGGTGATGTTCCTCCTACCTATCCAGAATTTACAGGATTTATTTTCAAACTGCAAGCGAACATGGACCCGAAACACCGAGACAGAATAGCTTTTGTCCGGGTCTGTACAGGCAAGTTTGAAAAAGATATGACAGTAAATCATGCTCGAACTGGCAAAGTTGTCCGTCTATCTCGTCCACAAAAACTATTTGCCCAAGAAAGGGAATCTATTGATGTTGCGTATCCAGGAGACGTAATTGGTTTAAATAATCCGGGTGTTTTCGCAATTGGCGACACAATTTATACAGGACAAAAATTAGAGTATGAGGGAATTCCCTATTTCTCCCCTGAACTATTTGCCACGTTGAGAAATCCCAACCCCTCAAAATTTAAACAGTTTCAAAAAGGTGTTTCCGAATTGCGAGAAGAAGGTGCTGTACAAATTATGTACTCAGTTGATGAAGCCAAGCGTGAGCCAATTTTAGCAGCAGTTGGTCAATTGCAATTTGAGGTCGTACAGTTCCGCTTACAAAATGAGTATGGTGTAGAAACTATTCTCGATTTATTACCCTACAGTGTTGCCCGTTGGGTTGAAGGTGGTTGGGAAGCACTAAAACAGGTGGGACGTTTATTTAATACTACTACTGTTAAAGATAGCATGGGACGACCAGTATTATTATTCCGCAATGAATGGAATTGTCAACAGTTAGAAGGTGATCATCCAGAGTTGAAATTAAGTGCAACCGCTCCCGTCTTTTCCAATCAACAACCAGTTGAAATTTAGAACAAACAGGGAACAGGGAACAGGGAACAGGGAACAGAAAGAAAATTTCTTTCTTCTTCTTCTTCCTTCGTGTTCTTCGTTCCTTCGTGGTTCATTAACTCCTGACTCCTGACTCCTGACTCCTGACTCCTGACAATTATCAGGGCATCTCAATTTAGTGCTATTTGTCACCCAGAACAGATTGGAGTACCAAAACTTGTATGCCTTCCCACGCTGAATCATGTTTAGAGGCTGGTTTAGCTGCCCTCAAGCAGGGGAATTACTACACAGCGATCGCTAACCTTGAACCACTGGCTAAAGAACGAAGCGAAAAAAAGATTTGTTTACAGGCACAAGTGGGGTTAGTTATGTCCTATGCCCGCACTGGTGAAGTCTCTAAGGCGATCGCTCTGTGCCAAAATCTGATTGCTAATAGTAATCCTCGAGTTCAAGAGTGGGCAATACTTGCTCTTGAACACCTGCATAAACGCAAAAACCAGAAGAAAAAATCCCGTAAAACTAATACTCAACTTGTTACCAGTTCAAACCCTGCTCAACAACAGCCACAAACCGCTTATGTTGGTACTGATGGTGACCCCAATATCAAACCCGTTAGCATTTATTGGCGAAATGCTAGACGTGCTAAAGTTTGGCAACCCCTCAGCAAGCCGAATATTATCCCTTCCAGGCTACTATCCATCTTCACATTTATAGCACTGTTTTGGATGTGCCGAGAACTGCTGAAATTGGTATTGGTTTCAATTAATCAAATTTTATATCAACTGCCATACTTAGAACCCATCCAGATATTATATCGTGATCCTAGTAACTTACTTTTAGGGCTATTTATTATCTTGATGGTATTCTCCCCTTGGTTACTCGACTGGGTGCTAACAAGATTTTCTGGTCAAGAAGAGTTAACCAAAGAGAAATTAAATTCCTACAGCCGGGAAACATTAAGGGTATTACAACGCGCCTGTCAACAGCAGCACTGGACAACGCCCCAACTCAGAATATTACCAATTTCCGCCCCCATGATCATCAGTTATGGCAACCTACCTCGCACAGCCAGAATAACTGTTAGTCAAGGTTTATTACAACAACTGGCAGATGATGAAATAGCTGCTATCTATGCTTTATCTTTAGGGCAAATTGGGCGTTGGGATTTTGGGGTCATGTCTCTAATTTTACTGGTGACAATGCCATTTTATGGAATATATCAGCAAATATCAGTTTGGGGAAATCAATATCAAGGTAAAAGATGGCTTTGGCCTGCTACAGTTTTAGCCGCCATTAGCTATATGATTTGGTGTTTGTTCACGGGTACAGCCTTGCTTAATGCCCGATTGCGGCTTTACCATAGCGATCGCCTGTCTGCCGAAATCACTGGTAATCCCAATGGATTAATTCGCGCCTTACTAAAAACATCCATTGGTGTAGCTCATGATGTCGGACTAAAAGAACAGACCTGTTGGCAGTTAGAAAGCCTGAATCTTCTCGCGCCCGTCGCATACCAACATAGTATAGTTTTAGGCAGTGCCGCCGGACATCTACCTTTTGAATCATTTTTCAAGTGGGAAAATTTTCATCCCTACCGCCAATGGTTTACCATCAACAGTTGTCATCCAGCCATGGGCGATCGCATCGAACGCCTTTGTCAAATAGCCCGTCATTGGCATTTAGACACCGAATTATATCAAACAAATCCACCACAACCCATTCTGATTAAGTCCCAAGCCTTCTGTTTACAGATTGCCCCTTGGTTGGGAATCCCCCTTGGTGTTGTGTTTGCTAGTCTGATTTGGTTAGTTTGGCAAACAGCATACAGCTTAAATTTGTTAAACTTGAAGTGGATTTATGATAATTGGTCTTTTGTCACAGGTTGTATGTTGATCGGCTTTAGCATTGGTACAGTCATGCGGATAAATGCTTTATTTCCCGATATTACACCTGTCAATGTTCAAAAAAACGAAAACTTCACCAACCTATTGGCAGATCCCGCTATTTTACCAATTGATAGCATTAGAGTCCGTTTTACTGGTAAACTGTTAGGCCGCCCTGGAATTGGTAATTGTTTAGCACAAGACTTAATTCTACAAACTAGCCAAGGTTTAATGAAATTACATCATATTCCCTGGTTAGGAAAGTCATTCAATCCTCAAGACTTGATTGGCAGACAGATCACAGTTACAGGTTGGTTACGACGAGGGGCAAGTCCCTGGATTGATATCCAAACCCTAGAAACTCAAAGTGGCAAAAAAATTAATAGCCCTCATCCTATTTGGTCTACTGTCATCGCAGTTGTTGCCCAAGCATGGGGTGCTTATATTATGCTAACAGGGTCTTAGTCATTGGTCATTGGTCATTGGTCATTGGTCATTAGTCATTGGTCATTGGTCATTAGTCATTAGTCATTGGGAATATTCTTGATTTTCTACTGCCCCCTGCCCCCTGTTTCTTTTGCCTCTTGCTTTAAAAATGTGTTTTATGTTACGATGAGGTAATATTATTGGCTATTGGCGGAAAAGTTTCTGCTGAACTAGCTACGTGGAAAGTACCATGATAATGTTAAGCAATGGTATTTTGTTCTGCGGGCAAGAATTAAGAAGAGTCACTGACTCAACCCTAAAGGGATTGAGCTTGTAAAGAACAAACTTTACAACGCAAGCAGTGACTAGCCCATTGAGACTAATCCTGATCCGCACTTCCGAATACTTCCCCAGTATGGCTTACGCCACGCTCCGCTATCAGTCGTTGGTTAAAGACAAGACATTTTAGATTAGTTGGGCGAGGGGACTTAAACGGGTTTGCTGGTTCCTGGGATTATATCCATTCAAAAATCAGCATTCAAATGTCACAGTGAATAAATTCACTCGTGTCGCAACACTCTCAGGGCTAAAGCTACTGAGTTTCCCGGATACCGGGAGGTTTTATGAATTTACTGTGGTGGATAGTTGGTTATTAAATTAACAATTTCTAAAATTAAGGTCATATTAGGTCACGGGTGCATACGCGCTTTCGTGCCAAATAAGCTTGATCCCAACAAAAAACTGTATTCTATAAGTTGATAGCATGGCTTACGCTACGCTACACTGTTGGATTGCAGAAATTGGTTTGTGGCAGTTTTAGTCCATAGTATCTATTCAAAAACCAAAGCCAATTGATTGTTTTTATCTTGCCCTATTTAATCCCAATTTGGAGGTATATTCCATGTCCATCCGCCTATATATAGGAAATTTGCCCAAAGAAGAAATAGATCGTCAAGATTTGCAAGCTGTGTTTGCAGAAGAAGGCGATGCTGTCACCACTAAACTAATTAAAGACCGTAAAACAGGCAAATGCCGTGGTTTTGGTTTTTTAACGGTGAATAATGACGAACAAGCAGATCAAATTATTGAAAAATATAATGGTCAAATGTTCAAAGATACACCCATCAAGCTAGAAAAGGCTTTACCACGGACTAAAGGTGAGGAAGGTGACGAACAACAACAACAACAACAACAACAACCACCAGTCCCCAAACCAGTAATCCAAGGTAGTAGCGGTAGTAGTGCCCCGGTTCCTGGTGGTAGCAGAGAAGGCGGCCGTCGAGATCGGGATCGGGATAGAAACAAAAAATCTCGGCGTGGTAGCGGTGGTGGTGTGCGTGAGAATGCTACTAGCGTTGATAACGAAGCTTTTCGTCCAGATCCACGTTGGGCAGCGGATTTAGAAAAGCTAAAACAGATGTTGGCTGCACAAACGACCAACTAAATTATCTGTTTATAGAACTACACAAAAAAGATGAACTGCTTGCAGCAGCGCTAGTTACGTTATCTAATGTAGTAGGATGGGCATCTTGCCCGTCCTTGTATTATTAGGGGACTTTTTATGCCCGCACCACAAGGAATTTTGGGATATTTTTTTATTTGGAAGTCTCTTAATCAATAAGCTTTAAGAGCTTATTGAGTATCAATATCAGCGTGTAGAAATTTCTTTCTAAATACGATCAACAGACAGTGCAGGTAGCCACATAAGGTTATCTGCACTGTTTATTTTGGCAATTTTTGAGGTTTGACGGTGTGATTACACAAAATTCATGTTTTTTTTACTAAAACTGTATCTAAATTAACAAAACTTCTGACAATGTAGGAATAGTATAAGCAAATACACTTGTTTTCACTAAACTTTTGAAAATGACAGCAATTAAGGGCAATTGAGGTGATATTTTCGGCAATTTAATTTTGGTGAGTTTACTTTAATGAAAATTATTTTGATTGCTTGAACTTTGTAAATAATGAATTGTAAATATCTAACTTAAGATGTGGCGTTGCTACTTCAGATAGGTTTTATCATTGATAAACTAATATATCATGATAGATAATATTCGTTTGTCCATATAAAAAGATAGATAAAAATATCTATCAAAGGTATTAAATATAAATATAGAATGTGGGTAAAATTAATCAATATTTTGGCAATAATTAAAATAAAATAAATATTAATTATTCAAAGTTTCCTCAAAAAACACAGATTTCAGTTTAATAAGTGCAAGTTGAAACCTCTTTTCTATCTTGTTAAAACCAGGAACATAACAAATCTATGAAAGCTACCACTAAAAAACAGATTGCTTTAATTTCAGTCCACGGTGATCCAGCAATTGAAATAGGCAGAGAAGAAGCAGGAGGACAAAATGTTTATGTCCGCCAAGTGGGTGAAGCCCTAGCACAGCTAGGATGGCAAGTGGATATGTTTAGCCGGAAAGTTAGTGCTGATCAAGAAACAATAGTACAACATAACTCTAATTGTCGGACTATTCGTTTAACAGCAGGTCCTATGGAATTTGTACCAAGAGATCAGGGTTTTCAGAATTTGCCAGAATTTGTAGATCAATTAATTAAATTCCAAGAAGAAGCCGGGATTAAATATGATTTAGTTCATACTAACTATTGGTTATCTGGTTGGGTAGGGATGGAATTAAAGAAAAGACAAGGAACTAAACAGGTTCATACTTACCATTCTTTAGGAGTAATCAAATACAATACCATAGAAAATATTCCTCTGGTGGCAAGTCAACGTTTAATAATAGAAAAAGAAGTATTAGAAACAGCAGAAAGAATTGTTGCTACCAGTCCCCAAGAACAGGAACATATGCGATCGCTTGTTTCCCAGCAAGGTAAAATTGATATTATTCCCTGCGGTACAGATGTTCAACAGTTTGGTTCAGTGGAAAAACAAGCCGCGAGAGCTACTTTAGGAATTGCTCCAGAAGCTAAAGTTGTATTATATGTAGGTAGATTCGACCCTCGCAAAGGCATAGAAACCTTAGTAAGGGCAATGAGTGAATCTAAGTTTTATGAATTAAAACAATTGCAGTTAATTATTGGTGGTGGTTGTACACCTGGAAATAGTGATGGTCAAGAACGCGATCGCATTGAGACAATTGTCAACGAATTAGGCATGAGTGAATGTACGTCCTTTCCTGGTTGTCTGAGTCGAGAGATATTACCAGCTTATTACGCCGCTGCTGATGTTTGTGTTGTTCCCAGTCACTACGAACCATTTGGATTAGTGGCGATTGAGGCTATGGCCTGTGGTACACCTGTTGTGGCTAGTGATGTCGGTGGGCTGCAATTTACCGTTGTTAATGAAGAAACTGGTTTATTAGTACCGCCGCAAAATGTCCCCGCTTTTAATCATGCTATTGATAAAATTCTTAGTAATCCTGCATGGCAACAAGAATTAGGGAAAGCTGCTAAAAGTCGTGTTATCAATAAATTTAGCTGGAATGGTGTAGCTATTCAGCTAGATGAACTATATACACAAATATTGCAGCAATTTGTCAAACAACCTGCATTAGTTAGTAAATAGGAAGTTATCCTTACACACCTTTGATTTTTTTTTGTTCACCTACTTACAGTATTACCCGGTAAGCGTAAAGCTCAGTCACAAAGCGTGCTGAGAGTGTCAAATTAAACTTTTGCTAGTAAAGGTGCAGCAGCTAGGAGGGTTTGGGTGTAGGGATGTTGGGGGTGAGCAAAAATTTGTTTAGTATTTCCTAATTCAACTATTTTACCACCATTCATTACGGCAATGCGATCGCACAAAAACCGCGCTAACCATAAATCATGGGTAATAAACAAATAGGTTAAATCAAATTCTGCTTTCAATTGTAACATCAAATCAAGAACTTGGGTTTGCACACTAGCATCTAACATACTCACCGGTTCATCACATATTATCAGTTTTGGACGAGTAATTAAAGCCCTTGCTATAGCGACCCGTTGTTGTTGTCCCCCAGACAAATCAGATGGATAACGGTGATAATATAGTTCTGCTGGTGTTAACCCCACTTTTTCTAACATCCATAAAACCTGTTCTTTAGCTTTTGCAGCATTAGCTAAATTATGAATTAATAAAGGATCTGCAATACTTTGTCCTACCGTCATAGCTGGATTTAAACAAGCATGAGGATCTTGAAAGATCATTTGGATTTGTCTGCGAGAAGAACGGATTTCTTGACGGGATAAACTTGTTAATTCCTGTCCTAAAAATTCGACTTTTCCAGATGTCGGACTAATCAATTGTAAGATAGTTCTTGAAAGTGTACTTTTTCCACAACCTGATTCTCCTACTAATCCTAAAATTTCCCCAGAATACAATTCTAAGTTAATTCCATCTACAGCTTTAATTGTTTGTCCTTCTCCTTTAAATATCCGTTCAATAAAATTCGGTTCGATAGTATAATGCTGCTTGAGTTCTGTAATTTTAAGAATCGGATTTTCCTTTTCTGTTCCCTGTTCCCAGTTAAGAGTTCCCTCTTCCTTTTGAATATGTAAAGCTGCTTTTAATAAAGATTGAGTATATTCATGCTGAGGATGAGCAAAAACAGTTTCCGTTTTCCCCATTTCCACCATTTTACCCTGATACATCACACCAATGCGATCGCAATATTCCCCGATCATTGCTAAATCATGGGAAATCAACAATAATCCCATGTTTTCTTCCCCACACAATCGCGTTAGCTCTTGGAGAATTTGAGCAGAAACAGTCACATCTAAACTCGTTGTTGGTTCATCCGCAATAATTAACTGAGGACTCAACAACAAAGCCAAAGCAATAGCAACCCGTTGACGCATTCCTCCGCTAAACTCATGGGGATACTGACTCCAACGAGTAGACGGAATTTTCACCTTTTCCAAAGTCGCTAAAGCCTTTTCCTTCGCTTGCTGTTTGGATAATTCCGGTAAATGGGCTTGTAGAGTTTCAATACAATGATTGCCAATTGTCATCAACGGATCAAGGCGCGTCATCGGGTCTTGAAAAATCAATGCTACCTCTTCACCCCGAAACTTCCGCATTGGAATTGGTGCTAAATCTAATACAGAATGCCCCTGAAATTTTATCAGTCCTTCAATGCGACTAGAAGAGGGTAATAAACGCATGATTGCCCTACCAATAGTAGATTTACCACAACCAGACTCACCCACCAAGCCCATTCTTTCCCCTGGTTGGAGTGTAAAAGATACATCATCAACAGCCCAGCTTTCTCCTTCTCCACTGCGTCGAGGATAAGCTACACGGAGATTTTCAACACTAAATAAAGTTTCATTCATAAATTAATTATAGAGGTATGCAATAAAATAAGTAGGGGCGGGGTTTCCCCGCCCTCAATTGTATTTCATCCGACCGAAAACCGCTATAATTGTGATACATAGTAAAAAAAATAGGATTGGGAACTTTAAGTAAATATGTTTAAACAGGCATATCATACCATTTTAATCAATAAATTATGGAACCTGTTGATGCTAATTCAGTAAAACAGACTATGTTAAAAAATATTAAAGTAACGGGTGATATTGATGTAGGTGATTTAAGTCAAGAGGCATAAGCTATGGAAGAATTATTAGAACTGAAAAATTTATTGATTGGTGGCAATATTGCAGAAGCATTGCTGCTAGTGGAGGAAATGACTGAAATGAGTAAGGATGATAAGCTCAACAAAATTACTAGCTTTGGCATTATCTTACTACTACATTTGATTAAGCAGCAAGCAGAAAAACGCACAACTCGCTCATGGGAAGTATCAATCCGTAATGCAGTCCGACATATTCAACGGACTAATAAACGACGGAAAGCAAGCGGATATTATCTAACACAAACAGAATTACAAGAAACCCTAGAAGAGGCTTATCAATCAGCTTTAGATCAGGCAGCATTGGAGGCTTTTGAAGGTAGATATGAAGCAGAAGAGATTGCCACAATGATAGATAGTCCCACAATCATTAATCAGTATAAATCATCCACAACAATTACTCTTATACATACATATCATCCTGTACATCCTCAAATCCTGGACATCCTGATATGGCTTACGCCACGCTTCGCTATCAGACAATTATTTCAAAAGCATCAGATAAAATACTTGCATAACCTACTTCTATCCTGTCGCCAAAATAAGAGCATAAAACACTTGACAGATGATTTTAAATCTGTTATCATAAAGTTGACAAGGAAGAACTATCGTAAAATATTCTAGGATTTTAACAAAATTGGCATCCTCCCCTTCAGACCCCTTGCCGAAACCAGAAAATAATAAAGTCTGGATTTGATATACCTGCAATAATTTTCGCTATAATATAGTATTAAGAATTATAAATATTCTTTGCTAATTAAGAATTGCAGAGATGTTTATAGCTGATACCGTTTAGTTTTAGCATCTTATGAATAATGATAAATTAGTGATGAATTGGCAACAACTAACCGCATCTACTGTAGTTGCCGATACCAATTCCAGTTTTCTGGGAGAAATTGTTCAAGAAACTTTTGCCTTAACCCGTCGTCTGTTTATTCAACTCCAACGCCGTCCTTCTAGCCTGATAGCCGGGATTATTCAGCCCGTAATGTGGTTAGTTTTATTTGGGGCTTTATTCCAAAATGCGCCCAAAGGTTTGTTTGGTAGTACGACAAATTACGGACAATTTCTCGCAGCAGGTGTAATAGTATTTACAGCTTTTGCTGGAGCGCTAAATGCTGGTTTACCTGTGATGTTTGATCGGGAATTTGGCTTTTTAAATCGCTTGCTGGTTGCACCTTTAGCTTCGCGCTTTTCAATTGTTTTTGCTTCTGCTATTTTTATTATTAGCCAAAGTTTACTCCAAGCTGCGGTAATTGTAGCAGCAGCGGCGTTTATAGGGGCTGGTTTACCTAATTTTACAGGATTATGTGCGATCGCTCTCATTGTCCTGCTCCTAGCTTTAGGCGTAACTGCCATTTCTCTGGGTTTGGCTTTTGCATTACCAGGACACATTGAACTTATCGCCGTAATTTTTGTAACTAATCTACCGCTATTATTTGCCAGTACAGCCTTAGCACCTTTATCTTTTATGCCTGGTTGGTTACAGGTTATTGCTACCCTTAACCCTCTCAGCTATGCGATTGAACCGATTCGCTATTTGTATCTGCACAGCAGTTGGGGATTAAATGATACAGTAATGCACGCTTTTTGGGGTGATGTTACCTTTGGGGGAGCGTTATTAGTGTTACTGGGTTTTGCAATCGTGGCTTTACTCACTATTCAACCCCAACTTCGTCGAACTCTCGCGTAAGACTATAAGGAGAAATTTCATGAAAAACTCATTTTTACCAGTTCACAAAATTATTTTTGCCACTATCGCTGGTATTAGCTTTGCTTCTATGCTAGTTGCAGAACCCACTTTAGCAGATACAACTCAACCCTTTGGTAGCCTAGAGAGTGACCGCAATAGCAATGCTTTGTCTGGTAATGGGTCAGGTTTTGATATGATGAACCTGATTCATAATGCACAAATCGGGACTGTGCAATGGAATGCTGATCAACAAAATCAACAGTTAGACCTAGCTGCAACCGCATTTAGAGCTGCACAACAGAAACTTTTTCAGCCTCAGATACAACAGAAACCAGGTGTATTAGGAATTACATCTGGTCAAAATCTATTTCCTTTACAAATTTTACCATCAGCAGGTAAATAACACCTGCTTTTGACAATTTGGGGCGCAGGAAAAAGCGCCCCTACGAGTTCCTTAGAGACTTCCAAATAAAAAAATATCCCAAAATTTCTTGTGGTGCAGGCATCTTGCCTGGTAATAATATCAGGACGGGCAAGATGCCCATCCCACAAGATTGGATTATCTTTTTTGTGGAGTCTTCTTATGGAGTTCTCTTAATGCTTACAATCCAAGTGCTGTTAAAACATCACTTGCGTGGGTGGGTGTATTCACGGCGGCATCAATATGGATGATTTTGCCGTTACCATCAATTACGTAGGTAACACGCTTGGCATAACCACCACCATCAACATCATAGGCGGTAATTAGGGATTTGTCGGTGTCAGCTAGTAAGGGGAAATTCAGATTATATTTAGCCGTGAATGCTTGGTGAGAAGATTCATCATCAGCACTTACTCCCAACACGACAATATCTTTAACTTGATAATCAGGTTGGGCATCCCGGAAGCTTTGAGCTTGTTTGGTGCAGCCGGGTGTGTCATCTTTAGGGTAAAAGTAGAGAACTACGGTTTTACCTTTAAAATCAGATAATGAAACTGTGTTGCCGTTAGTGTCTTTAGTGGTAAATGCAGGTGCATCTGTACCAATCGCTAGAGCCATGATTCACCTTGTCCTGTTTAAAATCTTTATGCAATGAAAATTTTACAATAATTTACAATATTTAAATAAATAGTTGATTAAATATCCTCAATTAGAAGTATTTATTTTCCAATTATTGACAAAAAGCCCAACTTAGAGTGATTAAAAAAAATGCCGACCGTGGATTTTCCAAACCTCAACCCCTTAGTTTATACTAGTAAAGTCCTAGACAGAGCCGAGCGATCGCTAATCTGTTCACCCTTTAACCTGAATTTGTTTGTAGCTATGACTAGCCAAAGTATTCAGTTAGGTGCTATAGCAATGGATAAAGGAGTTAAGCAGAATTACACCAACCGTCCATTATCAGAATTGACCTGTGAAAACGCTTTAGCCTGGTTAATTGATGTCGGAGTATTGCGGCGAGAAGTTGATGGACAGGGAATTACAGATAGTTTTCGTCTAACTCCTATGGGTCATCAATTGATCACTAAGTTAAAAGATTACAAGCGGGGTATTCCTTCCTTGAGCGATCGCTACAATGATTTTATGACTCGTTGGTTACGTTTACCCTTTTAACAAATGTTGATCAGTGGTTTTGATTAAAACTCTTGTGGGGTGGGTATCTGTCCTCCATAGTTATACGAATCTCAGCATACTAAATTGTAATCAAAAATGAAATCAATCATGGTAGTGGGAACAACATCCCACGCAGGGAAATCACTGATAACCACAGCCATTTGTCGGATTCTTTCCCGACGCGGCTTGCGAGTATCTCCCTTCAAAGGTCAAAATATGGCTTTAAATGCCTATGTTACTGCCAGTGGGGGCGAAATTGGCTATGCTCAAGCAGTACAAGCTTGGGCAGCGGGAGTAGCACCGTTAGTAGAAATGAACCCCATATTACTTAAACCCCAAGGGGATATGACATCCCAAATCATCCTGAAAGGGAAAGCCATCGGTACAGTCAACGCCACAGACTACTACGAACAATATTTTGAACTAGGTTGGCAAACCATCAAAGAATGTCTACAATACCTATCCACAGAGTTTGATGCTCTTGTTTGTGAGGGGGCTGGTAGTCCTGCCGAAATTAATCTCAAACACCGTGATTTAGCTAATATGCGGGTTGCGAAACACTTGAATGCACCCACACTATTAGTAGTTGATATTGATAGAGGTGGGGCATTTGCTCATATAGTTGGAACATTAGAATTATTAGATCCAGATGAACGCGCCTTAATTAAAGGAGTCGTGATTAACAAATTCCGAGGACAGCGCTCAATTCTCCAACCAGGAATTAAATGGTTAGAAGAGCGCACCGATATACCTGTTGTGGGAGTAATTCCCTATTTAGACCAAGTTTTTCCCGCTGAAGATTCTTTGGATTTATTAGAACGCAAACCAGCAAAAGCCAACTCTGAATTAAATATTGCTGTAATTCGTTTACCCAGAATTGCTAATTTTACCGATTTTGATCCCTTGGAATCAGAACCATCTGTTACAGTTAAATACTTGCATCCTAAACAAGATTTAGGACATCCAGATGCAGTAATTATCCCAGGAACAAAAACTACAATTGCCGATTTAAATGTCTTACAAAAAAGCGGTATGGCAGAAGCAATTCGAAACTATGCAGCTTCTGGTGGAACGGTTTTAGGCATTTGTGGCGGTTTCCAAATGTTGGGGCAAACTATAGCTGATCCTGAAGGAATGGAAGGACAATCTGGTAAATATCAAGGGCTAAATTTATTACCAGTAAAAACGGTAATTACAGGTCAAAAAGTTGCCCGTCAGCGTCAAGTTACCTCCAATTATCCCCAAGCGGGTTTACCTGTCAGCGGGTTTGAAATCCACCAAGGACGAACTGTTAGCAATATTGCTTCGCTATCACGCGGAGAAAACCCAGGCGAACAAAAATCTTGTCAACCTTTATTCGATGATGCTAATTTAGGGTTAGTAGATAGTTGTCAATCAATTTGGGGAACTTATCTACATGGAATTTTTGATAATGGCCCTTGGAGACGGGCTTGGGTAAATCGTCTCCGTCAACAACGAGGTTTGAAATCTTTACCCACAGGTGTAGCTAACTACCGAGAACAGCGAGAACAGATTTTAGATTCTTTAGCTACCCAAATTGAAGAACATCTAGACTTAACACCGTTTATCTAATCGTAGGTTGGGTTGACGTGAGTAAACCCAACAGTTATTAGCTAGATTTGTCTACTAATGGATAGAAAATTGCGGCAATGGCGCGTTCAAGTCGCTACTATAGTGGCTTTTAGTTAAGTATGACACAAAAAATGCAGGTGCAATTCATGGATTACCCTTGTTAAAAACTAGATTAAGATTAATAGCAATGCACATCTGAAACATTAAAATGGCAAAATACATCTAAAGTATTGGCAGGATTATCTACCTGTGACGTGATTTCCAAAAGTAATACTGCTAATTTTTCATATTTCTTTGTGTAAATTAAACAGGATCATATTCACCGATGCCAGAACAGTTAATGTTTAGGGCATATAATCACAGTGGATAGAGATTTAAATGTGGCTTATAACCTGCTGAATGTACGAAAAGAATTTGTACGGTTGGCTCATCTGCAAGTTACACCCGTGGACAAGAAGTAGTTTTTTACCTTGCTGAAAACGGGAAATAAACAGCAATGTATGGCTTGCGCCACGCTGTGCTATCAGCATTGTCTAAGTTTTATGGAGCAGAAATTGTGACCCAGGAATTTCACCTTTCCGCAACGCCGGTGGGGCAAAATGACTATTTAGTGCGGACGGAACAAGTTGCACCTGGGGTACCAGTGGCAGAAGAACTGGTGCATTGGCCTGTGGCTGAGTGGTTGGCGGCCGCAGGAGATCTAATGGATGATCCTTTGCAGTTAGTATTGCAGGGAAATATGGCAGCCAGAAACTCTGTTAACTTGGTGGCCTTGGGTCAGGAGTTGTATAATGGTCTATTTCAAGGATCTCTCAGAGATAGTTGGATTACTGCCCAAGGGATTGCCCAAAATCACCAACAGGTGCTACGGCTAAGATTAGGACTCAAGGATACGAGGTTGGCGCGGTTGCCGTGGGAAGTAATGCACGCAGGTGATAATAGTGGGCGCTGCCTACGTCCCTTAGTTACTGGTCCTGATATTACCTTTGCCCGTTACCAAACTGGTCTAGCCCCAGCGTCGCGGTTGCTAACTCATAATGTCCCCACGTCGCCGGAAGCACGGGGAGTAAGAGTGCTAATGGTGATTTCCTCGCCTACTGACTTAGCGCGGCTGGATTTGCTTAAACAAGAAGCTATTAACCTGAAGGCAGAACTGCACCGTCAAGCATTAAGAGTGGCTGATGGTAATCATTATCTACCAGAAATTGAATTGACTGTTTTTGATCAACCGAGTCGGGAAGAACTCACTCAAGCTTTGGAACAGGGACATTACCATATTTTCCACTATTCTGGTCATAGCAACTTGGGGGCAAATGGTGGGCAAATTTATTTGGTAAGTAAAAAAACTGGTTTAACAGAAACTCTCAATGGGGATGATTTAGCTGGGCTGCTAGTTAATAATAATATTCAAATGGCAGTGTTTAATTCCTGCTTAGGCGCATATCGGGCTAAGTCCGAGACGGGGGAAGATTCAGGAGAACGGAATTTAACTGAAAGCTTGGTAAAACGGGGAATTAGAAGTATTTTGGCAATGTCAGAACGCATACCTGATGAGGTGGCACTGACGTTGACGCAATTGTTTTACCGCAATTTGAGTCAGGGCTATGCTTTGGATTTATGTGTAAGTCGGGTCCGTCAAGGGTTAATTTCTGCCTATGGTTCTCAACAGACGTACTGGGCTTTGCCGATTTTGTATCTCCAGCGAGAATTTGATGGTTGTTTGACTCCACAAGTTAATTTATCTGGACATATGGCTACGCCACGCGGGCTATCGGAGTTACTGAACCAATATCAGCCTCCCCAGGAAACAAATAATTATAACTATTCTGATTTGGGAACTAATCCAGAAATTCCTTTAGCTATTGATGATATTCTCAATCCTGATTTTGGGGAGGAAACAACGGAAGTAGACTGGCTAGGGGAAGATACTTGGGGTGATCTGGTTGATGAAATTGAGCATGATGACCCCAGCTATAATGAAGATTCGGCTATAGTTTCTGATTTGTTTCGTCAGCTTGGCAATCCGGTTGCTAAAACAGAAGAACCAAGTATGAAGGCGGAATTAATAGCAGATAATCATCATTATTTGTCGGAAATGCAGGTTTCCCAGCCGCAACAAAATTTAAATTGGGGAAATGTCCCAACTCAGATTACCCCAACTCCCTTGAATTTAGAGAAGCGTGAGGTAAATCCTCAGTTATCACCGTCACCTGTACCTCAACAGGGTAATCGCTTTTATCGGCAAAAATGGGCAGCCAGAGGCGGACTGCCCTTACTGTTGTTATATGGTTTGGTGGGAGCAAGTGTAATTACTATCATCCTTGGTGTTGGTTGGTGGTGGCATCAACGACAAGCTCAGAAGTCTTCTGATATTCCGCCAATTCCTGGACAAAATTTTCCAAATAATCAGTATCCAAGTATTAATTTAGCTAATTCAGCTACGGGAATTGTGACGGCTACCGCTACGGCGCAGTTGAGTCAAGGTAATTTAAAGGCTGGGTTGAATGCTATTAATGAATTACTGAATCGTGGTGCTTTTACGGGTGCGGAAACGGCTTTAAATTTGATTCCTGCGACTGATACTGACAATCCATCTGTGAATTTTTACCGTGGGCGTTTAGCTTGGCAGTCAGTACAAACGAAAAATAATAAATATAGTATTGATGATGCTCGTCGTTATTGGGCTAGGGCTGTAGAAAAGCAGCCAGATTCTCTTTTGTATAATAATTCGCTAGGATTTGCCTATTATGCGGAGAATAATCTTAATTATGCTAATGATGCTTGGTTTAAATCCCTGAGTTTAGCCTTAAAACCTCGGCAGAGTCAAAGTTCTAGCTCTATGAAATATCCGCAAATAGCTGGAGAACCCCAGGCTTTGACGGCTTATGCTGGGTTAGCTTTGGGTCTATATAAATCTGCTAAAAGTCAACCTGCTGACAAACGTCAGCAATATTTACAGGAAGCGATTAAACTCCGGCAAATGGTAATTCAAAATGCGCCCGCAGACTTTACTATTGAGAGGTTATCACAAAATTGGCTATGGACAGAACAGGCGATCGCAGATTGGCGATTGCTTTTGCAAGAAAATAGTCCATAATTAGAAACGTAAAAAAAGTGTGAAATTCCATACATCAAGCTGAAATGCCATAACTATGGCTATATTTACGGCATGAGACAATGAATCTGGTATATATAAACAACGCTATTGGAAGTCAGGAATCAAAAAAATGAAAAAAGTAGAAGCCATTATCCGTCCATTTAAGCTGGATGAAGTTAAAATTGCGCTAGTTAATGCGGGTATTGTCGGGATGACAGTTTCTGAAGTTCGAGGTTTCGGACGGCAAAAAGGGCAAACTGAACGCTATCGAGGTTCGGAATACACCGTAGAGTTTCTCCAAAAACTGAAAGTGGAAATCGTTGTTGAAGATGCCCAAGTTGATATGGTTGTAGATAAGATTATCTCCGCAGCCCGCACTGGTGAAATTGGTGATGGTAAAATTTTCATCTCTTCTGTTGAACAAATTGTCCGCATTCGGACAGGAGAAAAGAATACAGAAGCTGTATAAGTAGTAAGTAATTGATACTGTGTATCCAAAAAATAGGCGTTGCTGAGTCTGTAAATCTGAAAACAGAAAATCAGCAGCACCTTTTTTTAATAGACATCTTGTGAAAATTAAATGTGCGTTTCCTATAACCCTTGTAGAGACGTTCCATGGGTAGGGATTCTCGGCTCTACATTCTTTTCTGGGGATGTCTAATGTTTAATTAGGGTTTGCTCAAAAAGTGTTTGAGTTGTGTTTGGTCTGTACCATAACCTAATTGCCAATTGTTTACTTGTTTGAGGTCATTCATTTGACCTGCAAAAATAAATTTGATGGCAGTTCGTGTTTGCAAATATCCTTTAACTAAATAATGTCCTGGTTTAGTATTAATTTCATCTATAGTTTGACTGGGATTGGTTACAATTCCACAGAATGTTTGATTAACTGGCAAATTAATTGTCATAAACCGATCATATACATAGTTATTTGGCAGCATAAATATAGCGTATACATGATGCTGACCTAACCAAGGATGAACCACAACTTTTTCAGGATAGATATAAGATTTTGTAATTTGGCTGATCATAAATCCTTCTTTTTCACAGGAGAAGTTGGGTAATTTATCCAAAAACTTATAACAGCCAATAATCACAACTAAAATTAAGGAAAAGCAGAAATAAGTAAGTTGACGGTTTCGCACTGCTATTATCAATAATTATGTTTTTACTCATAGTTTCTATCTTACTAAAATATTTAAAATAATTGTGTTAAAATTGGCCAGAAGTTGGGCATAATACTGTTTATGTTTGCACTTTTTGGCTGAATGTAACTAGGTCACTGACTCAACCCTAAAGGGATTGAGCTTGTAAAGAACAAACTTTACAACGCAAGCAGGGACTAGCCCATTGAGACTAATCCTGATACGCACTTCCGAATACTTCCCCAGTTCGGATTATCTGCAAGACTGTTTGTTA
>JANMEE010000172.1:0-28605 GCA_031376645.1 Dolichospermum sp. OTE_75_concoct_329_sub
ATATGATTTCGCCCTTTTGGGCAAACGAAATCAGGGCAGGAACCCAATATTAAGGAGCCCTGCCTGAAACTGGGATAACTGAGGGATATAGACTGAAACTCTCTATAGAATCTGCGTCTCTTTAGAGCGCAGAGTGTCAAAAGGATTAAAATTAAGCAATGATAGGCTGTTAAATATTCTCTATTTTATCTAGTTTTGAGTAAGTTTTTTAGAGCAGCTTCAGCAGATGATAACCAATCACTAATCATTTATCCAAATATGAAGATACCTGGATTTCCTGGTAACAGAGATAAAAAAGCAGCTTCCTCTGCCC
The DNA here is from genome assembly GCA_031376645.1 of Dolichospermum sp. OTE_75_concoct_329_sub. Lineage (GTDB taxonomy): Bacteria > Cyanobacteriota > Cyanobacteriia > Cyanobacteriales > Nostocaceae > Dolichospermum. The sequence goes on from JANMEE010000172.1 coordinate 314, forward strand.
GAAAATCCTTTTTTTTTATTCCGCCATTAGCACTTTGGCATCCTTGGTGGCATCAATTTATGGACTCGACGGTAACATTTTTAACTGTAATGCTATGTTTACTCATGTTGCCAACTCGGTTTCCCGGAATGGAATTATTGGGCATAGGTCCTAACTGGCTACTCATTTGGGTAGTGGCTTGGAGTGTCAATCGCTCCGTATTTTCTGCTATGCTATCGGGAATAATTTTAGGGCTATTGCAAGACGCAATGACATCACCAGACCCAACTCATGCCTTGGGTTTGGGAATAGTCGGAATGTTAACTGCTCTGATTCAAAAGCAGCGGTTTATTCAAGAAGACTTTATTTCTATTGCTCTAATTGTATTTGGGATGGCTGTAGTGGCAGATACTATTTTTGCTGTGCAGTTATCTTTGTTAGGAAATCGTCATGCAGCCAGTATTTGGACATATTATCAGCGTGCTACCTTAGCTTCGGCAATTCTTAGTAGTTTGTGGGCGCCTGTAGTTTATTATCCTCTTAATCTCTGGTGGCAGCAGATGAAATTAATTCGTAATTTGTGAGTCAAATGGATAACTTTCCCGGAGTCTCTCCAGCATCTGCATCTTTACACCAAAACAATCAATTTGTAGTTAAAGAAATCGTCCGCAATAACTTTGACTCTCAGATGATGCTGCGGTGCATAGAATTAGCTCGCACTGCCTTGGGACGCACTTCGCCAAATCCCCTAGTGGGAGCGGTGGTTGTCCAAGATGGAAAGATTGTGGGAGAAGGGTTTCATCCCCGTGCTGGTGAACCTCACGCCGAAGTTTTTGCCCTCAGAGCAGCGGGAGAACGGGCGCGAGGAAGCACTATTTATGTGAGTCTTGAACCTTGTAACCACTATGGAAGGACTCCTCCCTGTTCTGAAGGGTTGATTAATGCTGGTGTATCTAAGGTGGTAGTGGGGATGGTTGATCCTAATCCCTTGGTGGCTGGTGGTGGGATTGCGCGGCTACGAGCTGCTGGTATAGAAGTGGTAGTTGGAGTAGAGGAAGCGGCTTGTCGGCGATTAAATGAAGGTTTTATTCATCGTATTCTCTATCAACGACCTTTAGGAATTTTGAAATATGCTATGACCTTAGATGGCAAAATCGCCACTACTGCTGGTCATAGTGCTTGGGTAACAAGTCAAGATGCTCGCCATGAGGTTCATCAATTGCGAGCATCTTGTGATGCTGTAATTGTTGGTGGTAATACGGTTAGACAAGATAATCCTTATTTAACTAGTCATCAAGTGGAGGCTCATAATCCCCTGCGAGTGGTGATGAGTCGTAGTCTGAATTTACCAGAACAAGCTCGCCTATGGGATATTCAGGAAGCTCCTACTTTGGTTGTAACGGAAGTTGGGAGTTCACAAACTTTCCAAAAAATGCTGCGGGAGAAAGGGGTGGAAGTGGTGGAATTTAATTTACTCACACCAGAAGAAGTTATGAGTCATTTATATAAGCGGGGTTTTTGTAGCGTGCTATGGGAATGTGGTGGTATTTTAGCAGCTAGTGCGATCGCTCAAGGCGCAGTTCAAAAAATTATGGCATTTATCGCGCCTAAAATTATTGGTGGCGATTATGCTCCTACACCTGTGGGAGACTTAGGTTTAACTAATATGACTCAAGCCTTATCTTTGGAGCGGATAACTTGGCGTGTTGTCGGTTCTGATTGCTTAGTGGAAGGTTATTTACCACCAAAAATTACATAAATGACAATGACATAGATACTCAACTATGATTGTTGGCGTTCATAAGCTAAATCACGAATCAGACTCAGCCGAGATTGAATGTAGTCACAAAGAAAATCAATTTCATGGGCATCTAAAAAGGCTTGATTAGTGATTTGTTTGACTAACCACTGTACCAAACTAGCATCATCAAGCTGTAAGAGTGTTACTGTGTGAGTGGCTTCAACTATAGACCAAAACTGACGGATGATTGTGGGAGTCATTAGACCTCTATGTTAATCATTAATTTAGTTATTTCTCAGATTACACAATTTTAATATTGATTGACTGCATAAATATATAACAAGATATAACTATTATTAAAAACTTAACAAGTGAATAAATATTTTGCTAAAAATGAAGAAATGTCAAGTTATATAAACTAACAAAAATTTACTTCATCTCAATAAAGCTTATTACAAACAGTTAGAAAATTGTGTAATGGGTAACTTGTGAAAATATTGGTTATTACAAAAGAAGGGAACAGGGAACAGGGAACAGGGAACAGGAAACAGGGAACAGGAAACAGGAAAAACTCATGTTTAAAAACATGAGATTGAAATAATGACGCTGTTTTTTTTCGTGCTACGCATCTTAAAAAATATCTTTTTTTTGACTGAGCTTTAAACTGGTGCAAATGAGTGTTTCTTATCTGTTCCCTGTTCCCTGTTCCCTTCTTTTGTAGGGGTTTGAGATGTTTTTTACCTTTCTCCTCAAGTTTATTAACTTCCAATTTGAGATTTTTTGTATTAAAGTAAATGTAACCAGGTTATCTATATTTTTACAAGATGACAAAGTAATGGTTCAACCTGATAACATAAGGAATACGGTTGAGGAAAATCTCTCAACATTTCGTTCTCTTGATTTGAGTAACATTATTCAATATTGCCAAAACAATTCTGTTGGCAAAATGTTACCTGATGCTTTTTACATTCATATTTTAGCATTACATACTCTTGATCCTTGGCTTCAGGAATATGAAAGCCGCGCCCGGACTTGTACTGAACGAAGTCGAACTAGTGCTTTACCTAAAGTCCAATCGGCAACCTTAGTTAAATTTAGCACTAATAAACCAAAAATTTCTTATTTATTCTATCCTAATTTTGATACTGATGCCCATCCGACTTTACAAGTTAGTATTCAGGTTGATTTAGAAACTTTAGCAGTGGGTTTTCGAGATTACAGCGATTCGGAAAATCCCCCCATTCTCCACCGCAAAGAAACCTTTGTGACTCCAGAATATCCCCTCTATCAAGAGTTTGCAGCTTTAACTCGCGCTCAAGTTGCTTTAGGTTTACTTAATCATCCTCAAGGGATTGGGACTAAGTTGGGCTGGGAACAACGGTTACAAGTTTATGGTGTGGAAATTCAAGGACACCGCTTAATCAAACGGGAAAATAGTCCGACACCTACAAATATAGTCCCCAAGATAGACCGTCACAAAGCCGCTATTATTCGTCCTGATTTATCTCGTCCTGTAAGGTTAGCATTAGAATCTAGCTTATTTAGTCCAGAAGCCACCTTTTTTGATTATGGTTGCGGACATGGTGGAGATGTTAACCGCATGGCTGAACAGGGTTATATAAGTTGTGGTTGGGACCCTTATTATGCGCCAGATACGCCTCGGATAGCTGCGGATATTGTGAATATTGGTTTTGTGATCAATGTGATTGAACATCAGAGCGAGCGCCGGGAAGCTTTAATACAAGCTTGGGAACTGACGCAAAAGGTTCTTTTAGTAGCCGCCCAAGTGTTGATATCTGATATTAAGCGTGGTGTAATTGCTTATGGTGATGGCATTATTACTAATCGTAACACATTTCAGAAATATTATGAACAGGAAGAATTAAAAGTTTACATTGACCAAGTGTTAGGAGTTGACGCAATTCCTGTGGCTTTGGGGGTTTATTTTGTGTTTAGAGATGAAGCGGAAGCTGAGTTATTTCGCGCTTCTCGTTTTCGTTCCCGGGCGACTACTCCGAGAATCCGTCTTTGTGTGCAGCGGTTTGAGGAATATCAGGAATTATTAACGCCGTTGATGAATTTTCTGACGGACCGGGGACGAATGCCTATTAAGGGGGAATTACCTCAAGAAGCGGAAATTGCTGCGGAATTTGGCAGTTTACGCAGAGCCTTTAATGTGATTATCCAGGCAACTGATTCGGAAGAATGGCAAGCGATCGCCGATAAACGCCGTCAAGATTTGATGGTATATTTAGCATTATGTAATTTTAGCCGTCGTCCGCGATTAGGACAATTAGCTCCCGCAGTGCAAGAGGACATTCTGGGTTTATATAGTAGTTATAAACAAGCCTGTATAGATGCGGATTTAATGTTAAAAAGTTTGGGAAATACAGAATTAATTATTAAACGTTGTCAAGAAAGTAAAGTAGGGAAAAAATTAGCTAATTCTCTTTGTGTGCATATTTCTGCATTACAAGCGGTTGATCCTTTATTACGTCTTTATGAAGGTTGTGCGAGTCGGACTATTGGACGGTTAGAAGAAGCAAATGTGATTAAGTTTCATTTAAAAACACCGAAGATTTCCTATTTATTTTATCCTGATTTTGATATTAATCCCCATCCAATTTTATCAAAGGTGATGACAATTGATTTGCGAGATTTGCACGTTACTTATCAAGATTATGATTTGGAAGATGATCCACCAATTTTACATCAAATAGAGGCTTTAGTTACTCCTGATTATCCTCAATATGAGAAGTTTGTGAAGTTAAGTTGTCAAGAAGAAGATAGAGGACTTTTGGATAATTGGAAAAGTATTAGTCGTCTTTCTGGCTGGAAAAAATGTTTAAAGGAAAATTATACTGTGATTAATGGTTATAAGTTAGGTTGGTGTAAGGATGTAGATGCTTATAAGTTGAAGTTGCTTAAAGCTGCTGCGAAGACTCGACAAGGAAATAGGCTGAAGTTGCTCAAGTCTAAGGAGGGTGAGGTTTTGGAGGAGTCTGTAAATGAAGTTTCTTAGTCCTTGGGAAGGATTCGCCTATGTTCTCGTCTAGAAAAGACGCGACAGCTTAATACAAAATTAAGCCTGTTAGCTTGAATATAGAGTTATGTATAGTTTGCATAAGCAAATTCAGTATTATTACTCTAGTAAATGGTTCAATACGAATAGTAGCATTTATTTTAGCAGTAAATTACACACTAACTTTTTCATTGCAGGTTTAAAAATGGCAATTTTCTTTCCTTCTGACGAAAACATTTCCAGGCTAAAAGTTTCACCAACTCAAGGAGAGCAATATTTACTCAATTTCTTACATCAGCTTTCTGATGAATATGAAATCTACTATCAGCCATTTTTGAATGGAGATCAACCAGATATTATTATCATGAAAAAGAATTATGGTGTCATGATAATAGAAGTTAAGGACTGGCATTTAAGTTATTATTACATAGATAAGAATAAAAAGTGGAGGTTAAAAACAAATGACTCAATTATAAAATCTCCTATTTCTCAAGTGAAAACTTACAAGGAAAATCTATATGATTTACATATTGAGAATTTGCTAGAAAAGAAAATAGATAATCCAAAATTTTTTGGACTTGTTTCTTGTGCAGTTTACTTTCACAATGAAACTCAAGAGACTATAAAGAAATTTATAGATAATAATTTTGAATCAGAAAGTGACAGAAGATTTATAAAAATTTTCGGTAATGACTCTATAAATCCTCAAAAATTTCATGTAATTCTTAGTGAACAAGGTCTTTCTAGACGATCACTACTTTTTGATGATAACCTTTACAATAGCTTTAAACGATATCTTCAACCATCTTTACATACTATTGAACAAGGTATCAAAATACAATTTAACAAAGAACAACAAAAATTAGTAACTAGTATACCTACTAAGACAGGTCGAAAGATTAAAGGAGTAGCTGGTTCTGGTAAAACACACATATTAGCTCAAAGAGCGGTGAATGCACATAAAAGAACTGACAGTAAAGTTTTAATTCTTACCTATAATATAACTTTAAAAAATTATATTCGCGATAAAATTAATGATGTAAGAGAAGAGTTTAACTCCTGTGCATTTGATATAACTAATTATCACAATTTTTTAACAACACAACTTAATAATTTAGGTATAGAATGGGAAATACCAGGAGATTTTGAAAATTGGAATAGTGAAGAAAGAACAGAATATTTAGAAAAAAAATATTACTCTAATGAGACAATTTTTGAGCCTGTGAAAGAAAAAATACAAAAATATCAAATTATATTAATAGATGAAATTCAAGATTACAAGGAAGAATGGCAGAGAATAATCAGAAAATATTTTTGGGATAACGGAGGTGAATATGTAGTATTTGGCGATGTAAAGCAAAATATTTATGATCTACCATTGGATGAACATAAAGACTTTAAAGCAGTAGGTATAGGTGGTGAATGGAACGTTCTTAAAGAATCTTTTCGGTTGACAACAAAAGTAGCAAATATAGCTACTGAATTTCAAAAAACTTTTTTTAGTGGTAAGTATAATTTAGATGAAATAACCCAATTCAGACAGAAAAGTATTTTTGAGGCAGAGGAATATTACCAATATATATATTATGATAAATTAGTCCATGTCACCAAAATAGTTGATGATATGTATTCTTTGATAATTCAATTAAATAAGCATCCTAATGATATTTGCTTTTTGTCACAAAGAATAGAAATTATTAGGCAGATAGATTATACCATTAGGAATAATAAGCATGAAAATACTAAAGCAATATTTGAATCTCAAGAAATTCATGAAAAATTGAAAACGGAGTCAAACAATAAATATGCTAATTTAGAAATTAAAAAAATTAGAAACAATAAAAAATTTCATTTCTGGATGAATCCAGGTACTGTTAAGTTATCTACAATTCATAGTTTTAAAGGCTGGGAAATAGATACACTTTTTCTGATAATTGAAGATGATTATGATGAAGATAGTGAGAGCGCATTTTCTATAGATGAATTAATATATACAGGATTGACAAGATGTAGAAATAACCTGATAGTTGTTAATATTTTAAATCAGCGTTATCATAACTTCTTTCAAGAGTTTATTGAGTGTGATTGCTGATCTCGTAGGTTGCTTTAAGATGGGAAAAGTGTGATCGCTTGTTGATTAGGTTGAGTGGGATGGAGTTTCAATTGCTGGACTTTACAAGCTAGACTACGGTAGAATAAGAATTTAGATAAAAGAGGAAAAGTAAAAATGTCAAAAACAATCCAGTTTAATCAAATATTGGAAATGATTGACAATCTTTCTATTGATGAACAAGATGATTTAATGAATATTGTCCGTCATAGACAACTCGATAAAAGAAGAGAAGAAATAGCTGATAACATCAATCAAGCTCGACAAGAGTATCAACAAGGTCGAGTTTTTCGAGGCACAGTTGATGATATTATTGCAGAATTAAACAATGACTAATTTATCTCTGAGTTCATCCTTTAAACGAGCTTTTAAAGTAATTATTAAACGACAACCGGATTTAAAGTCAAAAATTGAAGCGACATTAAAATTGCTTGCAGATGATCCCTATAATCCTATACTACGCAGTCATAAACTAAAAGGAAAATTATCAGGTGCTTGGGCTTGTTCTGTCGAATATGATTGTCGTATCGTCTTCAGTTTTGAACAAAATCAAGAAACCAATGAAGAAGAAATTAATTTAATTGATATTGGAACGCATGATGAAGTTTATTAAAGGCGATTCCTGATCTTATAACGAATCATCGTTTAAAATATAGTAAACATTCTTGTGGAAATTGCTATGAAAGCAGAATTAACAGCCATCATTGAGAAAGCAACAGAAGGAGGATACTGGGCATTCATTATAAACTGGTTTGATAAATTTATGTTATCTTTAGTATAAGATCCTAACAATCTGAGAAACTAAAAATGAAAGCAATTACAAGTAACCAAGCAAAACAACAATTAGATGAACTGATTAATAGAGTCATTCTTGACGTAGAACCAACTATTGTTTGTAATGATCAAGGACAACAAGCAGTTTTAATGTCATTAGATGAATTTAACTCTTGGCAAGAAACACTATATTTATTATCAAATCCTGCTAATGCTGGACATTTAATAGAATCAATTAAACAATCTAAATCAGGCAATAAATCAGTTAAAGAATTAATTGATCAATGAAAATTACTTTTACTGAGGTATCTTGGTCAGATTATCTTTGGTTACAAGAAAATGACAAAAAGCTTTTAAAAAGAGTTAATTTATTAGTTAAAGATATCATCAGAAATCCGTTTGAAGATATTGGTAAACCAGAACCTCTAAAAGCAAATTTATCAGGATATTGGTCAAGACGGATTGATTCTGAACATCGTTTAGTTTATGAAATTTCTGAGGAGGAATTAACAATTATTTCCTGTAGATTTCACTATCAAATATAGGGAATTGCTGTTATTTTCACGAATCATATTAAAATTTAAAAATGATAATCTTTCCTGTTTTTGTCATTAATAGCTCTGCTTTCTAAACTCTTGAAAATTAGCAACAATATCATCCTCAGTGAGTCCTTTTTCTGCCAACATATTAATGAGCTTGGTAACAGCTTGCCTTAAAGATTCTAGATCTTTTTTTTGAGGTTGCGGTTGAGCAGGAATATAATAACCAATTGTCTCCCCATGAGACGTTAAAGCAATGGGTTCTTGATTTTCTTTTGTATACTTATACAGACGCGCTCTAAACTCACGAATGCCGACGATGGGGATACTTGACATAAATTTTATTTTTGTGTACACTTGTGTACATAATAGCAAAAAATTATCTAATTTGCAAAAAATATTATTAAATAAAAATATCCAGCAGCAATTCATCACTCCTGAATTATTTCTTTTGCTAGTTTTACCCAATTTTCAATTCCTTTTTTTGTCGGTATTCCTGAATTGTTAAATGTCCAAATATCCCGTTTATGTTGAAATCCATAACTAATGTGAATTGGTTGTTGATTACTATAAAAATACAGAGAATCAAAAGGTAGTTTAGTTTGTAAAATCCATTCTACTAATTCTGTACTTGGTAAATCTGTAATTAGAAAATCACAAGCTGCACCTAATCTTTCACAATAGTATTTACCATTTTTATTAATTTCATAACTAAGATGTTGGTCAAGATTAGGAGCTACACGCCCATTTTTTTGACCTGTAATCGGGTCTTTTTTCTCAAGATACTTTTTTAAATCAGCAGAACAAAAACCATAGGTAATCCGAAATCTTTCTCTACCGAAATAATCTATCGTTGGGTCAATGATAAATTTATTTAAATCTTGTAAGGCAGGAATAACTTCTGATATATTTTGTGGGTATGGATTGATATTTTCGGCATATTTATGATAAGTTTGAGTGCAGATACAAAATTCTTCTAAGGTCAAATATTTACCTAATTTTAAATTACTATTATTCATAAATACTGAATAGTAATGAGATTGGTAATTTTATTGTAGCATTTGAACCTTTATTTAATTAATTGTAATCAAGTTAAAAAATATGAATAAATTGATAATTGGAGATATATTTATGATTAAATTAAATAAACTACGAAGTTAAATCATATTCTCGACAATTATCTTTTAATTAATATTTAAGTCTGAGTTATTCACTACCAAGGTCTAAAAAAGTATGAATGTTAAAGAGCTTTTAGCTAGGTACGCAACAGGAGAAAGAAGCTTTAACTGTATTGCTTTACCAGGAGCAAATTTACAAGGAGTTAACTTGGGTGGTGTGGACTTCGGTAAAGCAGATTTAAGAGGAGCAAATCTGACAGCAGCTTCTTTAAGTGGCGCTAATTTGAGTAAAGCAAATCTCCAAGGAGCAACATTAGAAAGAGCGCATTTATCCGAAGTAATTCTTTGTGGCGCTGATTTAACTCAGGCTACGCTAAAAACGGCTCATTTAAATGAATCAGACCTCAGTGGTGCATTATTAAGTGGTGCTAACTTGTGTGATGCTAATTTACACATGGCCTCCATTTCATCTGCAAATTTACAAGGTGCAAACCTGAGTGGTGCAAAAATGGGAGGTGTGAGAATGTGGAAAGCAGATTTACAAGGTGCAAACTTGAGTGGTGCTGATTTAAGCGAAGCTAATTTATGCGAAGTGAATTTAACTGGAGCTAATTTAGATGACACAGATATGAGTGAAACCTTCTTAACAGGTGCTATCATGCCTGACGGTAGCATTCATAATTAGACAATTTTAACCCACGGAGGTGGGTTTTGTCTGTGTAGCTGCGACTTCTAGTCGCCAGGATATAAGGTGCGTTACGCTTCGCTAACACACCCTACAGGTTAGATCTTATTTAGCTTTTGCTTGACTTTTTGCTTGTTCTAAAGCTATTTCTTTCATGGCTTGATAAGAATTGATATTGGAACTACCTTCAATAGCTTTAACAGCCAAATCCTGAACTTGTTTGAGAGCAGATTCTAATTGTCTGGAAAGGTTTTCTAGTCGGGTTTGTTGATTACTAATTGTCTGTTCTAAAGACTGTAATCTTTGCTCATAAAAATGTTTTTGTCCTTCCACTTCTTTAGCATATAAATCTGATTTTACCTTAGCCTGATAGGTAGCAATACCTTTACCTTCTTCCGTTGCTTTTTTGAGAGCAGTTTCTTTATCTTTCGGAAATGCTTCTACTTTAGTTTTCAATTCTGCAAATTCTTTTTCTCTATCAGCAATTGTCTTCTCTCGTTCACTCCACTGTTTTTCTGTTGTTTGTTTCTCTTCTTCCAATTGGTTATTTAATAACTTTTGTTCCTGTGCATATTCGTCACTAATTAATTTGCGTTGCAGTTCTAAATCATATTTATATTCTGCTGAATCTCGTTGTTGAGTGCGGTTAAGATTTTCATTGCGTTCTTTAATAGTTCGTTGATGTTCTTCCCGTTCTTTTTGCCAATTATTATTGAGTTCTAAAACTTCTTGAGATAAAATCTCATAACGTTGACTGTATTCTTCCTCATACGCTTTTTCATTATCTTCATAAGATTGAACTAAAGCATCTAAAATATCTTCAGAAACTTCTAAATTATGTAATTGGGATAATTGGGAAATTTCTTCTTCTACAACTTGCTGAATTTCTGCTAATTTAGAAGCCTTTGTTGTTAGTTGTTCTGATAATTCACTGGCAGCACTACCAAATCCTAGCTGAATATTAGCTAAACTTTCAATGGTATTATTCATCTTTTGTTGAATAGTAGTAGTTTGAGTTATAGCTATTTTAGGTTCTGCTTTAGGTTCTGGTTTTGGTTGTTCTTTGGGTGCAGGAGGCTTTTCTGTGGGTTTTTGTTCTAATTGAGTTTTGAGTGCTGCTTGTTCTTTGACTAATTCTTCATAAGCTTGAAGAATTTCCGCTTTTGTATTTTTATCAGTTGGTTTTTTGGCTGACATTATTTACCTCAAAGTGTAAGAATTTAGGAGTAGGGGCGTATTGCTATACGCCCGTACTGAACCACGAAGGAGCGAAGGACACGAAGGAAGAAGGAAGAAGGAAGAAGGAAGAAGGAAGAAGGAAGAAGGAAGAATATTTTTCTTGTCTGTTTTCTGAATCTTTAACTCAAAGTTATGGAAATTATAAATTCTCTATTTATTTGTAGAACTATCAAAAGCTCTCATTGCTAAATCTTGTGCTTGTTTGAGTGCGGTTTGTAGTTGAGCAGCAATCCCTTCAATTTGCTCAGTTTGTTTGACAATTGTTTCTTCTAAAGATTTTGTTTTTAGTTCATAACTCTGTTTAGCTGATTCCCATTCTTTTTCAAATAAATCAACTTCAACTTTGGCTTTTTGGCTAGTTTCCTTAATAGCATCTTCTCTAGTTTTCTTAATAGCTTCTTCCAAATCAGTGGGAAATTTAACAGCCTGTTGTTGATATTCAGTAAATACTTTTTGATTATCAGTAAGTATTTTCTCTCTTTCTGTCCAGTCTTTCGCTTTTTGTTGAGTCGTTTCTGTAATTTCTCTTTCTAAATTGCGTTTTCTGCCTTCATAAGCATCTGTAGTCAGTTTGCGAGTAGTTGCTAATTTATATTCATATTCTTCCTGTTCTTGCTGTCTATCTTTAGCCAATAAATCATTATAAGCTTGCAATTTGTCAGTAAATTCTATCTGTTCTTTTTGCCATTCTTTTCTTCTCGCTGCTGATTCTTTCTCTAAGGCTTCTTTTCTATTTGCAGTATCCTGTTCGAGAACTTTTAACTTTTCCTGATGTTCTTGAGTGAAAATATCTAAAGTATCAGCAACAACTCTAATTTGTTTAAGTTCTTGCAGCCGCTGGGTTTCAATCTCTATGGATTGATTTAGTTCATCTAATTTAGTATTTTCCTGAGCTAATTTTTCTGCCAGTGCATTGACAATACTGCCAAATTCTAACTGTAAATCAGCTAAACCTTTGACAATATTATCAATGGTATAGGTAGAAGCTGCTGCCACAATTTCCTGGTTTTTGACCTTTTCAGCTTCTTCTTGTTTAGTCGCTATTTTAGCATCAAGTTTTTTTCTTTCTGCCCGAATTTGTGCAAAGGATTGTACCAGTTGTTGTTTGCTATCTTTAACTGCACCTGTTGTCATTTTTTACTTCCTTGAATTGGCTATAGAAGGCAAAAGGTAAGATGATTATAAGTAGGTAGGCACAATTAAATATAATATAAGCAGGCAAGATGCCCACTCCACAATATTATTTTGATATTTATTTAAGCCTACCTACTTAGAATAGTTAATGTTTACTCTTCTCTGTTTTTAGTATTTTTGTACTATAAAGGTAATAGATAACTCTGAGTTTGTCAAGGGGAATTGCGGGATTACGGACACAAAAATTTACAATTAACCCAAAGACAAATAAAATTAAAATAAATCTATGATTGGCATGATTTATAATATACTAGACTTTGTTATACACTGAAAAAATTAATGTATACCAGTGAATTAGCTAAATATTCTGCCAGAGCAGATATTGGACAAACAAACCGTATTCTCATAGTCGAAGATGAAGAACTGATTCGGGAAATGTTAGTTGTTGCCTTGGAAGGGGAAGGCTATGACGTAATTACGGCCAGTGACGGCAGAGCAGCGATAGAATATCTGAAAAGTTGTGAAGATAATTCTGAAGAACTATCTTTAGATTTGGTGCTATTGGATTTGATGTTACCGCAAATTAATGGTCTAGATATTTGTCGTTTTTTGCGTCACCAAGGCAACTCAGTGCCGATTTTGATGCTCAGTGCTAAAGGTACAGAAACTGACCGAGTGCTGGGCTTAGAAGTGGGTGCTGATGACTATTTGACAAAACCATTTAGTATGCGGGAATTAGTAGCCCGGTGTCGAGCATTACTTCGCCGCCAACGTTTAAGCGCATTACCGCAAGTCCCTGTTCTCAAACACAAAGATATAACTTTAAATGCTCAAGAATGTCGGGTAACAGTGCGTGGAGAAGATGCAAATTTATCTCCCAAGGAGTTCCGGTTGCTGGAATTATTTATGAGTTATACCCGAAGAGTATGGTCACGGGAGCAATTGTTAGATCAGATATGGGGTCCAGATTTTGTTGGGGATAGCAAAACCGTTGATGTTCATATCCGCTGGTTACGGGAAAAGTTGGAGGAAGATCCTAGTCATCCAGAATATATTGTGACTGTGAGAGGTTTTGGTTATAGATTTGAATAATTGGTGACGATAGTTGTTAGTTTTGAGTAATAATACACCAACTAACGACTTCGATGTTTTTACTGGCATTTCTACTGGGTTTAGCCGTCGGCCTTGGTTTTTGGGTTTGGCAACAGGTTCATCTGAACTGGTACTTGGAACGATTACTGCAACCGTTAAATTCTCATGATCATAAAATTTCTAACATTAAACTGCTGCTAAGACCTCGCTTACGGCAGGATATCTTTATGGTAAATAAACAACGACAAGATTTGCAGCAATCATTATTTACATACAAGGAAATTCTCAATTTTGCACCGTTGGGATATTTGCAAGTAGATGAGGAAAATCAACTGCTATGGTGCAATCAGCAAGCGCGGGAAATCTTATATCTCCAAAGATGGCAACCAGGACAAGTGCGTTTGTTGTTAGAGTTGGTTAGGTCTTATGAATTAGATCAGTTAATTGAACAAACTCGTGATTGGCAAAAACCACAGGTACAAGAGTGGGTTTTTCATCCTGCTTGTGAAGATGCTAAGGTGATGACAGCGATAAGGTCTATGTTTTTACGGGCTTCTAGCTTACCCTTGCCAGCAGGACAAGTGGGGGTATTTTTGGAAAACTGTCAACCTGTGCTAGATTTAAAGCAGGAACGCGATCGCTCTTTTTCCGATTTAGCTCATGAACTACGAACACCTTTAACTGCCATTCGTCTAGTAGTAGAAACTCTGCAAACCCGTTTAGAACCACCTTTAGATCGTTGGGTTAATAGACTGATGCAAGAAGTTGACCGGCTGATTAGTTTAGTCCAAAGCTGGTTAGAACTGACGCAAATGGAGAATAATCCCACTATGCAGTTGAATTTAGAAATGGTGGAAATGCGATCGCTCATCATCTCAGCATGGGAAACCTTAGAACCAATAGCCCAACGTCAATTCTTAAATATTAACTATTCTGGTCTAAAAAGCATCTACATTCAGGCAGATAAATCTCGACTCTATCAAGTATTTATCAACTTGCTAGACAATAGCATCAAATATAGTCCCGCCGCCACCACCATTGACATTGAAACTAAAATAATTTCTACTGATAACGGCCAAATCTTGGAAATAAATATTATTGACTCCGGCGTTGGCTTTGCTGTTGCAGACTTACCTCATGTATTTGAACGGTTTTATCGCGGAGATAAAGCTCGTTATCGTTCACCGGTCAATGAAGTAAATTCGACAACAGGGATTGCCGGCAGTGGTTTAGGTTTAGCTATTGTTCAGCAAATAGTTATTGCACATGGTGGTGTAATTAAAGCCATGAACCACCCAGAAACAGGTAGTGCCTGGATACAAATTCACTTCTCTCAAATCATGACAAACTCGCCTAGTCAAGATTATAGTTGAAGAAATATATACACCTTTTATATAACCACTGTGAAAACTGTATTTGATACACCAAATCATGAAGTACCACAAATAGAACGCTCAATTAGGCGTTTAGAGCGGGATTTGTTACGCATGGGAGCTTTAGTAGAACAATCATTTCGCCTAAGTCATCAAGCCCTGTTTGCCGGTGACTTAATTGCAGCGGAACAAATACCTAAATTAGATAAAAAAATTGATCGCTTTTATAGACAAATAGAATCAGACTGCACAACTATTATCATCCGCGAAGCCCCCACAGAGAAAGATTTGCGATGTTTGAGTGCTTTTATGCAATTAGTTCGTGACTTAGAACGGATAGGAGATTATGCCGAAGATTTAGCGGAAATTGCTGTTAAACTCTTCCCCTATCCTCAACATAGTTCTTTACCAGAAATTGCGATTATGTCTCAGCACGCCCAAGCAATGTTAGCAACTTGCTTGGTCGCTTTAGCAGATTTGGATGAAACTAGTGGACAACGAATGAAGCACTTAGATGATGCTGTAGATAATGCTTATGAGGATCTTTATCAGACTTTTGCTCACCTGGAAAATTTCCCCGGAGTCATGGAGCCAATTCTGTTGTTAACTTTAGCAATCCGTTGCCTAGAACGGATGGCAGATCACGCAACTAATATTGCTCAACGAGTTACATATATTGTTACAGGTCAGCGATCGTGAATTTGCGAATTGGGAGGGACTAGTATACATCATAAACAGGGTATAATCTCAAATTAATTGAATAATAAATAAATCATAACCATGTATAAAAATTTTGATATTTAGTTGTCTTAATTGCCATTAATGATGTAGAATCACCATAGAACATTTATGTGTAAATTCCATTAGGGCTTTACCATAAACTGGATTCATTTAGGTGTGAGAGAGATTGAATTTTATGAAAAAAGCTTTTTGGAATATCCTCAAAGTTAGCCCTGCTATCGCTTTGAGCTTGCTAACTGGTAATAGTGCCTTTGCTGGTGACGTTAACGAAAAAGTCACAAGTGTTTCTCAGTTGTCCCAAGAGTCTAACAATCTGGCTCAAGTAACATCCGTTTCTCAGTTTTCCGACGTACAACCCACAGATTGGGCGTTTCAAGCTTTACAGTCTTTAGTTGAACGCTATGGTTGCATAGCTGGTTATCCTAACGGTACTTTCCGTGGTAATCGTGCATTGAGTCGTTATGAATTTGCGGCTGGTTTAAATTCCTGCTTAGACCGCGTTAATGAACTCATTGCTACCGCAACTGCTGACATGGTAAGCAAGCAAGATCTAGCTACTTTACAGCGCTTGCAAGAAGAATATTCCACAGAAGTAGCAACTATTCGCGGTCAAGTAGACGCTTTAGAAGCTCGTACTGGCGAATTAGAAGCTAATCAGTTCTCAACCACCACCAAGCTATCTGGTGAAGCGATTTTCAGCGTATCCCAAGCTTTTGGGGATAAAGTGGCACTTCTATCTTCTGCTCCTGGCACAACAACTGGTACACCAACAGCAGCAACACGAGACGTAGATTCCAAAGCCACTTTCTCGAACCGGGTGCGGTTGACCTTGAACAGCAGCTTCACAGGAACAGACCAATTGCAAACTCGATTGAATGCAGGAAATATTTTTCCCAATAACCCAAACGCTGCCGCTACCTCTTTCAACTCCACTACTGGTGCTGCCGCCACTCCTGCAACATTTGGTACTGGTACTAACATGACCCGTTTGGGCTATGACGGCGGTACTAATAACAGTGTAAGCATTGACAAACTCAACTACGCTTTCAATTTAAAAGACAATATTCGTGTCAAAATTGATGCTACTGGTGCTGAGTTGAACGAGAACGTCAATGTTTTCAACCCTGACTTTAGAAGCAGTGGTTCCGGTGCTTTATCTCGCTATGGACGTTTCAGCCCCATTTATCGTCAAGCAAATGATGGTGCAGGTCTTACTGTTAACGTTAATCCTAATGGTAAATTAGCATTGAGTGCAGCTTACTTTGCAACAGGTAGGGATAATGCTGCTGATCCTACCCCAGGAAAAGGACTATTCGATGGTAATAACACCATGTTTGGTCAGTTGGCTTTCAAACCCACTCAAGCCATCAACGTTGGTCTAACCTACGCCCATTCTTATCAATCTGGTACTCCTAACTTATTCTTAGGAACAGGTAGTGCCAGAGCTAATAGTCTTGGTCTGAGTGCTGCTACTAGAATTGAAACAAGTAACTACGGTATACAAGCTACACTGCAACCCACTAAGAATATCACAGTCGGCGGTTGGGGTGGTTATACCGCTGCCAGCACTTTAGCAGGTGCTAGCACCAGTGGAGAAATCTGGTACTGGGCTGGTACTTTGGGTATCAAGGACTTCGGTAAAGAAGGTAATACCTTGGGTTTCATCTTCGGTCAATCTCCTAAATTGACTGGTGGTAAAGTTGGTACCGCAAATATTACCAGAGATCTTAACACTTCTTATCACATCGAAGGTCTGTACAAGATGAAGCTTTCTGACAACATCCTGGTTACTCCTGGTGTGTTGGTAATCTTAAATCCTGAGCATAACGATAAGAATTCTACCGAATATGTTGGTACTTTACGGACTACCTTCACTTTCTAGAATCAACTAAGATTAATAGTTTAGTTGTATGAGTAGGGGTTTAGCAGTGCTAAACCCCTACGTTTGTGTGTAGTCTCGTTCCCATACTCTGTATGGGAATGAATTCTATAAGGCTCTGCCTTTAATAATACAATTAGACAGAGCCTATATTATGGCATTCCCAGTCTCTGACTGGGAACGAGATAAACGAGACATAACGAAATATAATTCATATTAAATTCAGAATAAGGTTATAAAAACTAGACTAATGAATTCCATAGCATCTACCTTAACTTCTATTCTCAGCACCGATAACGCCGTTTTATCGTGGGAAAATCTCGAACCCACCCAGCAGCACAATATCCAACAAGGGTTAGACTCCAAAAGCCACCCCAGTTATATCGTTTATCCCTACAGCCAAGCAGAGTTAGCCGCAGTGATAGCGATCGCCAACCAGAATAAATGGCGCGTTCTTGCCCAAGGTAGCGGGAGCAAAATCAATTGGGGCGGTTTAGCTAAAAATATTGATATTGTCGTTAGTACCGAACGCATTAACCAACTGATAGAACACGCTATAGGTGATTTAACCGTCACAGTCGAAGCTGGGATGAAATTTGCCCATGTTCAGGATATCTTAGCCAAATCTGCACAAACATTAGCCCTAGACCCCGCAGCACCCGAATTAGCTACCATTGGAGGTATCGTGGCTACGGCTGATACAGGCTCTCTGCGTCAACGTTATGGTGGTGTGCGTGATCAACTTTTAGGTATAACTTTTATCCGTGCAGATGGCCAAATCGCCAAAGCTGGGGGACGAGTTGTCAAAAATGTGGCTGGTTACGACTTAATGAAATTATTTACTGGTGCTTACGGTACCTTAGGAATTATCAGCCAAGTCACATTTCGAGTTTATCCCATTCCAGAAAGTTCGGGAACTGTTATATTAACTGGTAAACCTGAAGCCATATCCCAAGCAGTGAGAACTTTGCAAAATTCGGAGTTAACACCAACTCAAGCTGATTTATTATCAAGTAAATTAGTTACTAACTTAGATTTAGGAACAGGAATAGGATTAATTGCCCGTTTTCAAAGTGTTAGTGAAAGTGTCCAAGAACAGTCAAAACGATTGTTAATAATTGGTGAAAAATTAGGTTTACATGGGGTAATTTATGCAGGAAATAATGAATCTGATTTATGGCAACGATTACCAGAACAAATACATTCTTCTGTTACAGAATCTACAATTACTTGCAAAATAGGAGTGTTACCAACTGCTGCGGTGGAAATTCTCAATCAAATAGATGTTGGGTTAATTCATATTAGCAGTGGTTTGGGTTTGGTGCGGTTGGAAAAATCGGAGCAGATTTTACCTTTGCGGAATTTGTGTGAAGGAAATTCTGGTTTTTTGAGTATTTTGTCTGCACCAGTTGAGGTAAAAGAAAAGTTTGATGTTTGGGGATATACTGGTAATAGTTTGGATGTAATGCGGGGTATAAAGAAACAGTTTGATGGTAATTGTATTTTAAATCCTGGTCGGTTTGTGGGTGGGATTTAAGATTTAAGAGAATGAACCACGAAGGCGCAAAGAACGCGAAGTTAAGAGGAAGAAGAAAATGCAAGTTTCGGAAGATTTGGTTAATAATGTTGCTAGTATTAAGAATTTGAAGGGTTTTGATAATAGTAATCCACCTGATCCAAAGTTGATTGATAGTTGTGTTCATTGTGGTTTTTGTTTGGCTACTTGTCCTAGTTATCGGATATTAGGTAAGGAGATGGATTCTCCTAGGGGAAGAATCTATTTAATGGATGCTATTAATGAGGGTGAAATTGCTCTCAATCCGGCTACTGTTGAACATTTTGATTCTTGTTTGGGTTGTCTGGCTTGTGTGTCTACTTGTCCTTCTGGTGTGCAGTATGATAAATTAATTTCAGCTACTCGTCATCAGGTGGAAAGGAATTATAACCGCAGTTTACCTGATAAGTTAGTTCGACAATTGATTTTTTCTCTGTTTCCTAATCCTGATCTTTTAAGAATTTTACTTTTTCCTTTATTAGTTTATCAAAAGTTAGGGATTTCTAAGTTATTACAAGCAACTGGGTTAATTAAAGCTATATCTCCCCGGTTAGCGGCTATGGAATCTATTTTACCGGAAATTACTCTTAAATCTTTTCAGGATAATTTACCAGATATCATCCCAGCCAAGGGTGAAAAAAGATATCGGGTGGGTGTAATTTTAGGATGTGTGCAAAGGCTGTTTTTCTCTGGTGTAAATGAAGCGACAGTGAGGGTTCTAACTGCAAATGGTTGTGAAGTGGTAATTCCTAAATCTCAAGGTTGTTGTGCTGCGCTTCCTGAACACCAAGGACAAACTGAACAAGCAAAAACATTAGCCAGACAAATGATTGATAGTTTTGCTGATACTAATGTGGATTTTGTGATTATCAATGCGGCTGGTTGTGGTCATACTTTAAAAGAATATGGTCATATTTTAGCTGATGATCCAGAATATGCCGAAAAAGCGAAAGCATTTGCCGCAAAAGTTAAAGACTCACAGGAGTTTTTAGCTAATGTGGGTTTAACTGCAAAACTTTCACCATTAACTGATAAAACTCTCACTTTAGTTTATCAAGATGCTTGTCATTTATTACATGGTCAAAAAATTAGTGTTCAACCCCGTCAACTGTTAAAACAAATTCCGGGAGTGATTTTAAAAGAACCTATAGACGCGGCCTTATGCTGTGGTAGTGCGGGTGTTTATAATATGTTGCAGCCGGAAGTTGCGGAAGAGTTAGGTAAACAAAAAGCTGAGAATTTAATCAATACTGGTGCTGATTTAATTGCTTCTCCTAATCCTGGTTGTAGTTTACAGATTAGTAAGTATTTACAGGGTAAAACTATTTCTGTTATGCACCCAATGGAGTTATTAGATTATGCTATTCGCGGGGATAAGTTGGAAATTTAGAATATAGGAGTTAAGAGGAAATGAACCACGTTCGCGGAGCGTCCCGGAGGGATATAGAAGCGAAGGACACGAAGGAAGAATGAGGAGGTTGGATGATGAGGTGGAGAGGTTGGCTTATGCTGTTATTGGTGCGTCAATTGAGGTGCATAAGATGTTGGGGTCAGGTTTTTTGGAGAGAGTATATCAGGAGGCTTTAGGTTTGGAGTTTCGCTTGCGAGGAATACCTCATAAACCTAAACATTTAGTATCAGTAAAATACAAAGGTTATCCAATTGGTGAGGGGGAATTAGATTTTTTAGTTGGTGATTCCCTAGTTGTTGAATTGAAAGCTGTGGAAAAGTTAGCCCCCATTCATGAAGCGCAGGTTATTTCTTATTTAAAAATGACCAATTGCCCTCTTGGTCTTCTCATAAACTTTAACGTCCCCGTCCTCAAAGAAGGTATTAAACGCATCATCTTCTCTCCTTAACTCCTCTTCTTCTTCCTCCTCTTCCTTCGTGTCCTTCGCTTCTTCGTGGTTCGTTAATTCTTTCTTATAAAAAAATACATGATTAAATACTAAAAGATAATGTCAAGCGAAAGAATTAAAAATAATATTTTCTCTGAAAAAACTTTTGAATTAATGTCAAAATTTTCAAAACATATTCTTAACTATGACAATATAGAAAAGATAGAAGAATTACCGGAATATATTTTTTTTCGAGAATATGTGGAAAAACCTTTCCAAATATTTTGTCAAGAATTAGATGTCCTTCTACATCCTCATTTAAAGAAATTTTCGATTGAAAAAGATCAGATTCAAGAAACTCCTTATAATTATGGCAGTGATTTTTGTTTAAGAGCTTATTTTACAATAAATAAATTACTTTTTGTTGAGATTACCCAATGGGGTATTAACACAGGTATTAATCATGAAAATTATCAAGAGATAATACAAGATTTTTGTCAAGATAATCCGCAAGAATCTATAGATTTATTTGCTACTAATTCTAGTTTTTTTATCCATAAAGACCCTGTTTATTTTGCCGCAGAAGACATTTTAAAGATGAATGGAGGGAATCCGGCAATATATGATATAAAATACTGGTTTGAACAACATCTACCTTTAGTATTACTAACTCTTAAGAATGAGTATATACCATTTATTAAAGATTTATCATTTACTCCTGCATCTCAATACTTTTATTTTACGGAAACAGATTTTATTAGAAAAGAATTAGAATGTTGGTTAAGTGCTATCCATAGAAAAGGACAAGCAATTATATATGGTGCCCCAGGAACGGGTAAAACATTTATTGCCCAACAATTAGCACAAAAATTAATTGGTCAACATGGGTTTATCGAACTTGTCCAATTTCATCCAGCATACACTTATGAAGACTTCATTCAAGGTATTCGACCTCAAAGTGAAGATGGTAAATTAACCTATCCACTTGTTCCCGGTAGATTTTTAGAATTTTGCAAAAAAGCAGCAATTTGTCAAGATGTTTGTGTTCTTATCATTGATGAAATAAACCGCGCAAATTTATCGCAGGTTTTTGGTGAATTAATGTATTTACTAGAATATCGTGATCAAGAAATTCCTCTTGCTGGAGGTAA
Organism: Dolichospermum sp. OTE_75_concoct_329_sub; assembly: GCA_031376645.1. Taxonomy (GTDB): domain Bacteria; phylum Cyanobacteriota; class Cyanobacteriia; order Cyanobacteriales; family Nostocaceae; genus Dolichospermum. The sequence goes on from JANMEE010000172.1 coordinate 22,284, forward strand.
TAGATTGCGTATTCCTAAAAATGTGCGTATTATCGGCACAATGAACACAGCAGATAGGTCTATTGCACAAATTGATCACGCTTTACGTCGTCGTTTTGCATTTATTGAATTGCGTCCTAATTATGATATTTTAATTAAATATCACCTAAATACAGGTTTTGCGGTTATGAATTTAATTAATCTTTTAAAACAATTAAATCAGGCAATTAATGATAAAAACTATGAAATTGGTATTTCCTTCTTTTTGACTCCTAATCTCCGAGAAGATATAGAAGATATTTGGAAAATGGAAATTGAACCTTATTTAGAAGAATACTTTTTTAACAACCTCGAAAAAGTAGAACAGTTTCGCTGGAATAAAATCGAGAAACAGTTAAAAATATGAAGTCAGTAAACTTAAGAGTTATTGAAATAACTGAATATCAACATAAATCTTTTTCTCGTGATGAAATTTCTGAAGAAGTGGGAATTATATTATATGAGAAATATAAAAACCAGGTAGATGTAGATTTTCCTAGTCCTAAAACTCGTTATCAATGGAAACTAACTGCTAAGGGTTGGGTTGGTTATATTCCTGTAAATTCTGACTTAGCTTTGAAAATAAATCCCAAAGTCCCAATTAAAAATTTATTTGGAATGTTGGAATATGCTTATAATTTACATGATTCAAAAAGTTTTAAGTTTCTTCAGGGCTTAATGAATTGTGAATCTGTAGAAGATTTTTACAATCATCTAGCTGATATTTTTGCTGAAAAAATTATAGAACGCTGTTGTAAAGGTTTATATCGTAGTTATATACCAAAAACTGAAAAATTAGCTTATGTGCGGGGAAGGTTAAATGTTCAACAGGTCATTAAAAAACCTTGGGATGTAAAATTACAATGTGAATATCAAGAACACACGGCTGATATTATAGATAATCAAATTTTATTTTGGACGCTTTTTCATATTGGCCATAGCGGTTTTTGTTCAGATAGAGTATCACAAATAGTTAGAAAAGCCTATCACGCCATGGAAGGAATGGTATCTTTACAACCTTGTACTTCCAAAGATTGTATTGAGCGAATTTATCATAGATTAAATGAAGATTATTATATTTTACATCAATTTTGCCGATTCTTTTTAGATAATACTATTCCCAGTCATGAAAAAGGCCAAAATACAAGTTTACCTTTTTTAGTAAATATGGCGCGTCTTTATGAAATATTTGTTGCACAATGGTTAAAGGGAAATTTACCCCCAAATTTCACTTTAAAAATTCAAGAGAGAATCAATTTAGGAGAAAATATATATTTCCAAACTGACTTAATTTTATACGAAACTACAAATTATAGTCCTAAATATATCCTTGATACTAAATATAAAAATCACCAAAATCCTTCCTCTGATGATGTAGCTCAAGTATTAGCCTATGCAGCTTCTAAAAATTCTCCTGAAGCAGTGTTAGTTTATCCCACTGAATTAAATAATCCTTTTAATCAATATATTGGAAAAATTAAAATTAGAGTTCGTAGTCTGACTTTTTCTTTAAACAATAATCTTGAAGATGCAGGTAATAAATTTTTAAAACAATTGTTTTCTTAAATTATGGATGTGTTTTTTGTGCTATGTGTAGTGCGATCGCTATTTAATAATAAACGATTTTGGTGGGCATTGCCCACCCTACGGATATTTCAAACATCAAAATTATGTCTTTTAATTTAATTCAACTAGTTTTTCATAGCTAGGGTTAAACCGTCTGCTATGGGTACTAAACTCAAGGTAATTCGGGAATCTTCATGTAGTTTGCGATTTAAAGCCCGAATTTTGTTAGTTTGATTATCCTGTATTTCTGTCTCTGCAACTTTACCTGACCACAACACATTATCAATAGCAATTAGTCCACCTGGGCGAATTAATTCAAGACACTGCTCATAATAATTATCATAGTTACTTTTGTCAGCATCTATAAAGGCAAAATCAAAAGTTCCTGCTTCCCCTGCTGTCAATAACTTATCCAAAGTTTCCAACGCTGGGGCAATATGCAAATCAATTTTATCAGCTACTCCCGCTTCTTGCCAATAACGCCGAGCTACACTGGTATACTCTTCACTAACATCACAGGCGACTATTTTACCATCTGCGGGTAAAGCCAAAGCTACTACCAAGGAACTATAGCCAGTAAATACACCGATTTCTAAAGTTTTCTTTGCTCCTATCAATTTTACCAGTAATGCCATCAATTGTCCCTGTTCAGGAGATATTTGCATTATAGACCTGGGCATTTGAGCGGTTTCTTGACGCAATTGGGTTAAAATAGTTGATTCTCGCAGAGAAACTGAAAGCAAATAATCATATAGGTTTTGTTCTAAACCCAGGGTTTGTTTAATCATAATTAGGACTAGTCCTTTCAAAGTTGTGAAATTTGGAACAAAGATTACTTATTTCAACCTTCAAAAAACCCAAAATATGGGCAAACTATTCAAGATTATGACAATAAGTACCAAGACAGAATTAATAACATATTGGTTATTTACCAATGCTTTACCAATCAAGGATTTCAACCCCAATTTTTGTGTAATTAATTTTGTCCAATTACTTAGTATCTAACCCTTTAATTCTGATTTTTTCCACATGAACTTTCATGAACATTTATTAACATCATCAGCATTCAAAAGGTATGTCGAGTATGTTTTTTGTGTATGCGTCGGTTTGAATACTTTGTTTTACTTTAGATTCTAGTTCTTTAGCTTCAGATTTTGAGTTCCTAGGACCAATTACTAGGTAATATGGTTCTTCGCTACTGTCTAACGGTTCTTTATTTTTTGATTTACAAACCTTAATATCTGGAAATTCCCCTACGTTATCTCTAGCCAATTTTTCAAGTTTTTCCTGGAATTGACTTTGCATTCCAATAACAAAAAACTTTTCGTTTTCTGATCCAGTTGAAGTTGAAGTTGGAGTTGAAGTTGGAGTTGGAGTTGAAGTTGAAGTTGGAGTTGGAGTTGGGTTTATACTTATATAAGGTGGTTTGCTAATTATAACAATATGTAATTTTTGAGAACTACCAATGGCTATACAAATTAAGACTATACCAAAGAAAAGTGCAAATACACGTATAATTGGATTACGTACAACTGCGTTGATCTCACCTACACCAAACTTGAAATTACCTCCCAGCAAGCCTATCAGTAAAAGGACTGCTCCCAAAGCAAATACCCCAATTATCAAATCTCCTGGCATATATTTATTAGAAAGTTACAAGATAACAGTATTAAAATACTATGAAAATTTAGTTTTTAGTTTTATTCAAAGATAAGTATATCCTATGTTTTTAACAAATGTAACTTAATTTTGGTTATCTCAGTTAAATATTACTAGGCACAGGTAGCAGTTGCAAGATTTTCTAGTTAATCCAGTTTAACCTAGCCAAGATATAAACCTCGTCCAGGTTGGGAACTGTAGTTTTTCAAAAGGGAACAGGGAAGAGTATAGGATTTGAGAATAAAACCCGGTTAAGAAAAAACTATGGGTTTCAAAGTAGATGCGGTTTAACAGATACCTATTTTAGTATTATACTGGGCGCACGGACTGCGCCCCTACTGACTCCTCAACTCCTATTATGTAGAGATGTTGCAAAGATAAGATTTTCTGAAGAAAGGGCTTATTTGCCCTCTAAAATTAAAGATTATTCTATAAACTTACTCGCGTCAGAGAGGGTATTCATGAGCCGTCCAATTATTCTCGGTATTGTTGGTGATAGTGCTGCTGGGAAAACAACTCTGACTAGAGGTATTGCTCAGGTACTTGGTCCAGAAAATGTGACTATTATCTGTACGGACGATTACCATCGTTATGACCGCACACAACGGGCAGAATTGGGAATTACAGCCCTCCATCCTGATTGCAACTATTTAGATATTATGCAGCAACATTTATCGTTGCTACGGACAGGACAGGCAATTCTGAAACCAGTTTACAGCCACTCAACAGGGACATTTGCACCGCCACAGTATATCAAGCCGAATAAATTTGTCATTATTGAAGGTTTACTAGGTTATTCTACCCGTGCAGCCCGCGAAGCCTATGATGTGAAGGTGTATCTTGCACCTCCTGAATCACTGCGTGCTGATTGGAAAGTCAAGCGGGATACGCAAAAACGTGGTTACACTCCAGAACAAGTATTAGCGGAATTAGACAAACGCGAACCAGATTCAGAAATGTATATTCGTCCTCAGCGTCAATGGTCAGATATTGTTGTCAGTTTCTATCCTCCTAATGATAAAATAGATGAAACTGATGGGCGTTTAAATGTGCGCTTGGTATTGCGTCCTTCGATTCCTCATCCCGATTTTACGGAAATTATCCATGCAGGGCGTAGTGATTCCCAATCAGCTATCCGCTTAGGATTAGATAGGGATATGGGAAAACCTGTGGATGTTTTAGAGGTTGACGGTCATGCAACATTGGAACAGGTGAATAAAATCGAACGGATTATGTGTAACGATATGCCTTATTTAAATAATGTATGCGATCGCGAAAGCAATCCAGAATTAGGTAAAATAGCGGGGACAACTGGTGAAACATTGCAAAGTTATCCTCTCGCCCTCACTCAGTTAATTATTACTTACCATATGCTCAAAGCTACGCAAATTTACCAGTAATTAATTTACATTTTTCATTCAGTATCATTCAGGTGATCTCCACAAAAAATAAAGATTTTGTCAAGCAGGAATAATTGTGACCAGAAATAAGGGATAAGTAAAGATGGCTCTACCCAATTATTCCCAATTCAAAATCCCCGATTGGTATGACTTATTGTCTGAGAATAGCCGACTTACCCGAAAATGAACGCCCCCGTGAAAGATTAATAACTCACGGCCCGAAAATTTTAGCTACAGCGGAATTAATCGCTATTTTGCTGGGTACTGGTCAAGGACCTGGTAAATTATCCGCAGTTGGTTTAGGGCAATATATATTACAAGTATTGGGCAAAGGTCAGTGTGATCCCTTAGCCGCTTTACGAGATGTTTCCCCCGCTGAGTTAATGGAAATTCCCGGTGTGGGACCGGCAAAAGCGACAACTATCCTGGCCGCAATTGAATTAGGTAAACGCACCTTTTTATCCCGTCCTTCTGACGGGACAGTCATTGATAGTCCCATTGCTGCGGCTGCTGTGCTTAGTCAAGACTTGATGTGGCAAAATCAAGAAAGATTCGCCGTGTTATTATTAGATGTGAAAAATAAGTTATTAGGAACAAGGGTAATTACTATTGGTACTGCAACAGAGACTTTAGCCTCACCTCGTGATATTTTTAGAGAAGTTATTCGTCAAGGTGCTACACGGGTAATAGTTGCCCATAATCATCCTTCTGGTAGTTTAGAACCTAGTGAGGCTGATATAGAATTGACTCGTCAATTATTAGCCGGTGCCGAACTTCTGGCCATTCCCATTTTGGATCATTTAATCTTAGGTAATGGCACTCATCAGAGTTTACGAGAAATCACCACTTTATGGGATGATTGTCCTCAAGTTGATTGATATTTCTACCTTTTTTGTTCTGTTTCTTCTAGCTGCTTCTCTGTGCGTGCATTGGGGTTTTTAGGACGCTTAACGGTAGGAAATAGGTTAAGAGCAAAGTCATTTAAAGCTATGCGGGTTCGACTGCTATATTTCCCTAACTCACCTGGTAATACCTTATCTCCCATGGTTATAAAGAGAATAAGGGCAATAATCAAAAAGGGCATATATCGTTTCATATTTGATTTCTCACCAATTAGAGATAGCAATTGATAACTATCTTTATATAATGCCCAAATTATCAGCAAAACAATAACTTAAAAATTATATTCTTTTCTGAATTTAATAATCAAATAACATCATCTATCAAAACTTCTGGCATAGTTAATTTATCGTATCGGACTCCTTATTTGATTTTTGATGGCTTGCATATCATAGCTATACTATATATATGCGGGTTTTGGTGGGCAATGCCCACCCTACTATTTTTCAGAAATTATTTAGGATGGCTATATTTGGCTAAATATCTCCAATTAATGGAGTATAATTTTTAAATTTAGGATATATTTTCAAACATGGATTTTATCACCATTTTAGGATTAGTTGCCGGGGCATTGACTACTATTGCTTTTTTACCGCAAATGTTCCAAATATGGCGGACAAAATCAGCGGGAGATGTGTCCTAGTGTGTTAATTCTGTGAATCCTTTAGCCATAAGACTTCATGCAGGTTCTGTGTCATAAATATTCGCGGATTTAAGGTTTCGTCTTTGGGAGAGCATGGAAGAACCAAAAATAGATTCAGTCCAAGAAATAACATCTA
>JANMEE010000173.1:0-15403 GCA_031376645.1 Dolichospermum sp. OTE_75_concoct_329_sub
AACAATGCGACCACAATCTATATAATCCTTATAGAGAAACGGTTTCAGGCATTTTTCACGGTGTCGATTTTTTATGCAATATGGAAACCCAGAACCCCGTTCTTATAAGGGTTTGAGGATTTGGTGAGAAATCCGGGCTAAACCTGCATTAATGTTTTCTTTTTTAGCCTCTACAATTGTTACAACTGGAGCATTAATAATTAATAATTCTGGTGAACGACTAATAATAAAATCACAATTACCATTTAATCCTTGTGCAGTATCTACAGTAAAATCAATTCCTGAAAATAAACTGATTTGATTATTTAAATATTTTCTAGCAGCGATTAAAATCGGCGTAATTATCATTTCTGAACGTGACTTTTCGGTATTACTGGCAAGAGCTAAAGGTACATTTTCTCTTAATACCTCAGTTAATAAAGCTGGACATTCAATTTCTGGGATAGATGCAAAAATATCAATTTTATCTATAATTGTTAAATCAAAGGCTTTTCTAACTTTGTCGAGAGTGAATTCACTGTATGACATTTGAATTATTCCTGCAAATTAAGCACCCTAAATTTACTGTTCATCATCATCAGATAGTTTTTCCATTTCTTCAGCAATTAAATTTTGAAAATCATCTCCACAATGAACATTCAAATGAATTGTAGCACTTAGCAACTCTGCCAAAATTTCAGCTTCTTGTATAGCACTTATGTGACGTGATTGAAGCTGATAGATTAAAGCCGTAATATTTTGACATTCTGAGCCTAATTCGGTAATTAATGTCCTCAGAGTCAAATTAGCAATAGGAAGGGAGCGAGAGCTAATTTGCATAACAGGTAATTGGTAATCAAAATGCTGTTATCATCCTGTTAATCCTTAGAGGATGTTTTAAAAGTTTTCAAGGTATAAATTAACCCCTCTCCAAACCTCTCCCCTATAAGGAGAGAGGCTTTAAAATCCCCATTCCCTTGTAGGGAAGGGGGGTAGGGGGGTTAGGTTTTTGGAGACTATTGGTTTATTGCCCACCCGACATTTATTCAGCGAAGACACCAGCAAAAAAGTCTAAAGTCTCCTTTAAAGCCTTGATGAAAATATCAATTTCTTCGCGGGTATTGTAGAAAGATAAACTTGCCCGTGCAGTTCCTGCTAAACTTAAATAACGGTGTAACGGTTGTGTACAATGGTGTCCAGAACGAATAGCTACACCTTCTTGATCTAACAAAGTTGCTAAATCATTAGCGTGGACACCCTCGGCGGTAAAAGCTGCTAAGGCGGCTCTACCTTCGCCATGAGCATTAGGTTTTGGTCCATGGATTCTAATTTGGGGTATTTGCCCTAATTGCTCGAATAAATAGGCAGTTAATTCCGCTTCATAGGCATGGATTTTATCCATACCGATATTAGTAAGATAATCTATGGCTGCACCAAGTGCGATCGCTTCCCCAATTGCGGGAGTACCAGCTTCAAATTTATGAGGTAATTCTGCATAGGTGGAATGGTCTAAATATACCTCTGCAATCATCTCACCACCACCAAAAAATGGCGGCATTGCTTCTAGTAATTCCAATTTACCATACAAAAAGCCAATGCCAGTGGGAGCGCACATTTTATGTCCAGAAGCTACCAACCAATCACAGTCGAGTGATTGAACATCAATCGGAGTATGGGGGACACTTTGACAAGCATCAAGTAAGAATTTCGCGCCGTATTTGTGAGCAATTTCAGCTATTTCTTTAACTGGATTTACACAACCCAAAGTATTAGAAATGTGAACTATAGAAACCAGTTTTGTTTTATCAGAAATCAGGGTTTTAAACTGTTCCAAATCAAAAGTTTCTTCTGGTGTTAATTCGACAAACTTTAATACTGCACCAGTTTTCTGAGCGACAAATTGCCAAGGAACAATATTACTATGATGTTCCATTACCGAGAGAATAATTTCATCTCCTGGCTGTAAATTGTGCATTCCCCAACTGTAAGCAACTAAGTTAATAGCCTCAGTTGCATTGCGGGTGTAAACAATTTCTTGGCGTGATTTGGCATTAATGAATTTAGCAATTTTATCACGCGCACTCTCATAAGCATCAGTAGCTTTTCCGCTCAAAAAATGTGCGCCACGATGAACGTTTGAGTTATACTGTTCGTAATAATCACGCCAAGCATTTAATACAGCTAAAGGTTTTTGAGAAGTAGCCGCATTATCGAGATAAACCAGTGGTTTACCGTGAACTTCCTGATGTAAAATCGGGAAGTCAGAGCGAACTTTATCAGCGAGAGATTTGGTAGAAGTGATGACCATTTTTAATAATAAATTCAGGAGAATTTCTAGACTATTTAATTTTCATCCAGTCCGCCAAGGAATAAATTCCCTGGCTAATAGCAAAAGTCGGTTAAAACCGACTATTATTGATAAATTGAGTCCGTTTTAACGGACTTAAGCTATTAGACTTGTACTTTAGTGCAAGGCTTTTATTTATTAGTGAGACTTGCGACAGTTCCCAATAAACTCTCACGCAAGGAAGGAACAGGGATAAAGTTAATAACTTCAGTTGCGAAAGCATTAACTAATAACTTGCGAGCATCATTTTCATCAATACCGCGACTTTGCAGGTAGAATATTTGATCATCTTCCAATTGACTGACAGTAGCACCGTGAGCGCATTTAACATTATCAGCCGTGATTTCTAATTGCGGTTTAGTATCAATTCTTGATTTAGATGATAACAGCAAATTACGGTTTAATTGAGATGCGTTAGTTAATTGTGCCAGTTTAGGAACAAAAACTTTACCATTGAAGACACCATGAGCGCGATCGCCTATAATGCACTTATGTAACTGTTTGCTCACACCATGAGGATGATTTAAAGATAACGCACTGTGAGTATCACCTAATTGATTATCAGCAATCACAGTTAAACCATTGAGCGTCGTTTCTGTTTGCTCACCAGTTTGCAAAATCTCCAAATTATGACGAGAGATTTTCCCACCAACAGTCACAGCATTACAACTATAACGACTATACCGCGCCTGAGTCACCGCAGTTTTGCCAATATGAAAAGCAGCGTTACCTTCTGTGACAATTCTATTGTGACTAACCTGAGCATTTTCATTAACCCAAATTTCTGTCACACTATTATTAAAATAAACTTGCTCTGAAGAAGATGGTATATACTCTTCAATTAAAGTTACTTGGGAGTTACTTTCAGCTACTACTAAACAACGAGGTTGAGAAATAACCGCAAACTCACCAGCGACAGAAATAAATAGCAAATGAATGGGATTTTCAACCACCACATTTTTACCAACCCATACTACTGCGACATCATTTAAAGCCGCAGTATTTAGAGCAGCAAAAACTTCTCTTGTTCCCTCAGATTGTGCTAAATATTCCTTTGCAACTTCACTAGGTAAAGCATCTAAATTACCAATAATTAACCCAGAAGGTAAATTTTCAGTATTAGATAAACTAGGTGAATAAACACCATTTACAAATACCAAATGCTGAGACACTTCAGGTAAAACAAACTCATTTTGTAAGGACAATTCATGAATTATCCCTATATTATTGAATTTTACCTCTTTTAAAGGTGATAAATCAGTAAAACGCCATTCTTCATCACGGGTATTAGGGATAACAGAATGACGAACCCACTTAGTAGCACCGTTACGTAAATCTTGTAACCAACCATCTGATTTATTGGTAATTACCTGATTTAACAAACCAGTCAAAAAAGCATCTCTATCTAATAATAAAGCAGCCTCATTTAACACTTCTACATTCATTGGAATCGTCATTATACACCCACCCCTAAAGCTTCTTCCAATACCCAATCATAACCGCGAGATTCTAACTCAAGAGCTAATTCCTTACCACCACTTCTAATAATCCGTCCCTGCGCCATCACATGAACAAAATCAGGAACAATATAATCAAGAAGACGCTGATAGTGAGTAATCATAATTGTGGCATTTTCGGAATTGGTTAATTGATTAACCCCATTAGCGACAATTTTCAGAGCGTCAATATCCAAACCAGAATCAGTTTCATCTAAAATCGCCAACTTTGGTTCTAAAATTGCCATTTGCAGAATTTCATTCCGCTTCTTTTCCCCACCAGAAAAACCCTCATTCACACTGCGGTTAAGAAAAGAAGAATTCATCTTCACAATATCCAACTTTTCCTCAACCAAATCATCAAAATCGAAAGCATCAACCTCTTCCAAACCCTGAGCTTTGCGACGAGAATTATAAGCAACCCGTAAAAAATCCAAATTACTCACACCAGGAATTTCCAGAGGATATTGAAAAGCTAAAAACACACCACCTCTAGCCCTGTCTGCTGCTTCCATTTCCAAAAGATTTTGTCCTTGGAAAACCACCTCACCACCAGTAACAGTATAAGCTGGATGTCCCGCCAAAACCTTAGAAAACGTACTTTTCCCCGAACCATTAGGTCCCATAATCGCGTGAACTTCCCCAGCGCGAACCTCCAAATCCAACCCCTTCAAAATAGGAGTTTCATCAACATTAGCAGTCAAACCCTTAACCGACAAAATCAAATCACTATTCTCAATAATCATCTTTTCTCTCTCTTCCTTCTTCTTTCTTTCTTCGCGCTCTTCGTGTCTACCCTGCGGGAACTGCTCCGCAGAACGTGGTTCGTTTCTCTTAACCCACACTACCTTCTAACTTCAGACTCAACAACTTATCAGCTTCAACAGCAAACTCCATTGGTAACTGATTAAAAACATCCTTACAGAAACCGCTAATCATCATCGAGATAGCATCTTCTGGGGAAATACCGCGTTGAGCGAAAAAGAATAATTGATCTTCACCAATTTTAGAAGTAGAAGCTTCATGCTCAACCTTACCCGTATTATTCTGAACTTGAATATAAGGAAAAGTATTAGCTTGAGCATTATCACCAATTAACATTGAGTCACATTGGGAATAATTTCTCGCGCCCTTAGCAGTGGGATTAATCTTCACCAAACCCCGGTAACTATTGCTAGATTTACCAGCAGAAATGCCTTTAGAAATAATGGTGCTGCGGGTGTTTTTGCCAACGTGAATCATCTTACTACCAGTGTCAGCTTGCTGCATATTATTGGTTAATGCAACTGAGTAAAATTCACCGACAGAGTTATCACCAACTAAAACGCAACTAGGGTATTTCCAAGTAATAGCTGAACCCGTTTCTACTTGAGTCCAAGAAATCTTAGAATTGACACCTTGACACAAACCACGTTTAGTCACAAAGTTGTAAATTCCGCCTTTACCATTGACATCACCAGCGTACCAGTTTTGCACGGTAGAATATTTAATTTCGGCATTATCTAAAGCTACCAATTCGACAACCGCAGCGTGTAATTGGTTGCTGTCGTACATGGGGGCTGTACAACCTTCTAAATAAGAAACATAACTGCCTTCTTCGGCGACAATTAATGTTCTTTCAAATTGTCCTGTATCGCCAGAGTTAATGCGGAAATATGTAGACAATTCCATCGGACATTTTAAGCCTTTGGGAATATAAACGAAAGAGCCATCACTGAATACCGCCGCATTTAAGGCTGCAAAATAATTATCAGCAATGGGAACAACGCTACCCAAATATTTTTTAATTAGTTCTGGGTGTTCTTGTAAAGCTTCGGAAAAAGAACAGAATATTACACCATCTTTGGCGAGTTTTTCTTTATATGTAGTAGCGACAGAAACACTATCAAAAATCGCATCAACAGCAACGTTAGATAATCGCTTTTGTTCATTTAAAGGAATACCTAATTTTGCAAAGGTTTCCAGTAAAGTCGGATCAACTTCATCTAAACTGTTGAGTTTGGCTTTCTTTTGTTTCGGTGCGGAATAATAAATAATATCCTGATAATTAATAGGCGGATATTTGACATGAGACCAAGTTGGTTCTGTCATTTTCAGCCATTGGTGGTAGGCGCGGAGACGATACTCCAACATGAATTCCGGCTCATTCTTTTTGGCGGAAATCAGGCGAACAACGTCTTCACTTAACCCACGGGGGATAGTATCGGCTTCAATATCAGTAACAAAGCCGTACTTGTAAGGTTGGTTGACTAAGGTGGTGACGGATGCGCTCATCGGTTCTCTTGTTCTCTCTTTAAAGGACTGGCGACGGGCTAAATAAAGCTAATTCCCGTTCTGTGTTACTGATTCCTAACAGGACTGCTAGAATAGGTTTGAGGACTAAAACAATTCGGCTGTTGTTTAATCTATTTTCATTGTACGATAGATTAACAACAACAATGTTGTTTAAGTCAAATTTTTAGAAAATTTTTTGGGACTAAAATGGCCACTACCCAGCAGTCCACAACTAAGCAAGATATTCTAGAGTATCTATTAAAACAAGTACAAGCTACATCATTGAAGCTTGCAGAAGTGTTAGATGTCAGTCCCCAAGCTATTCGCCGTCATCTGAAAGATTTGGAGGCTGATAATTTAGTTATATATTTTATACCTGAAAATATGGGTATGGGTCGTCCCCAGCATCTTTATCAACTCAGTCAACGGGGACGGGAACAATTACAACGAAATTCAACCAGTTTAATTAATGGTTATGGAGAGTTTGCAGTTTCGCTATTAGATACTTTAGCGGAAACTGTGGGGCGTGAGCAAGTTAAAACGATTTTAAAAAAGCAGTGGGAACGCAAAGCGCAGGAATATTGGGAAAGGGTAGGACATGGTTCTTTGAAAGAACGGGTAGCAAATTTGGTAGAATTGCGAAAAGCGGAAGGTTTCATGGCGGAGTTTCACGCTGTTGATTCTAATATTAATGATGATGAAAAATACGTTTTTATTGAACACACTTGCGCTATTTCTAATGTTGCGGAGTCGTTTCCTAGTGTTTGTGGCCATGAGTTAGAAATGTTTGCGGCTATTCTACCAGATTGTACTGTAGAGCGGACTCATTGGTTGATTCATGGTGAACATCGTTGTGGTTATTTGGTGGAAAAAAGTTAGGAGTTTGGGTAGAAGTGATTGAACGCAGATGGACGCAGATAAGGAAGTTGGTTATTTTTGTTGTGGATGTAGGATGAAGATAGATGCTTTGACAATTAATTGATTGGGGTTTGGCGGTGTTAAATCCCTACAGTTTAGGAATTAAAAGGGTATGAATTTTTGGATTTTATGGATATTTCAGCGAAAAATTACCAACACAATTTATCTAAAGTCTAAGTAGGTGAACAGAAAAACTTAAGAGTATGTAACGATATGTAAAGTTGTCTCAATGCGTTATTCTGATTGAGTTTCAGCCATTTTATAAAACGCAATATATCTAATTTTTATTTTGTTCACCTACTTACCACTTTTATTAATAGGTGGTGTTAAAGATATTTCTTCAGTTTCATCATTAAAGGCTGCTGCTAACTCAGGACTACTAATAGCGATCGCACTTTCTTTCCATTCATGAATAATAGCATCAATCAAATCCCAAGCCTGATTAGAAGTATCAGTTAAGCGAAAAGCCTCACTCACCTCTTTAAGAAAATCTTGTAATTCATCAGCATCAAATACGCTCAACCATCCATAAGGATGCTCATAACCTATTTTTTGTCCTAATAATAACCGAAACGCCACAGATAACACTTCAAAAACAGCCTTACTTTGTGTTACCCCCTTTACTAAATAAGCCACATCTTCACGACGCAATAGTGCAAAAGATTGGTCATTTCTAGTAATAGTAATTGGGTGTTCATAAGCTTTATCTAGAATTCGTCCAGGTTGACGATTCAACTCAGTGGCTGTAATTAGCTCATCTGAGAACGCATTGCTAAAAATTGCCATTGACATAATACCTTGATTTAATATATGATATTACGTGCTACTATACGTAATTATTGTCATTTGTCAATAGATAACATTGCCAAAGTCTTTATTCAGCCTCATTAATAATTTGTTGAGGAAGAGATTTAGAAATAGATGACACTGGTATTATACTAATTGCTCAAAATCTGAAAGAGAAAAACCTTTCGACTTTAAAAGTGCATAGGCATAAGCTTTTTCAACATTAAATCATCAGCAGTCACTCGCAGCGATTTCAACCTGATGGTCAGCGTGTAATTGGGTACAGATCAGGTAAACTACCAGAAGTGGAATATGTTGAGGGACGCAGTTAAGTTTATATTTAGTAAAATAGACTGGTAAAGTTGAAAAGGAAATTCTATTATGTCATCTCCAGCAATTACTACTGTAATTAAAATGATGGAATCTTTATCTGAAGATGCACAAGACAGAGTTACAGAACATCTTAGAGAATATTTGGCAGATTTGCAAGATGAACTTAAATGGGATAATTCATTTAAGAAAACTCAAGAAAAATTGATTGCATCTGCTCAACGTGCTAGAAGAGAGATTGCGGAAGGACTTGCGAAACCAATGGACTATGACAAGTTATAAATTCAGGATTTGGATCTGGCTTCAGAAAAGACTAGATTTGGTGTATATACCATTAGATGTTATAAACACCTATGAAGTCAGCAACCCTTCCTTCTTTTTGGGATGAATATCAGTCTCTTGACAAGCAAGTTAGACAGAGTGCGAGAAAAGCTTACCGCTTATGGAGAGAAAATCCTTTTTATCCGTCTTTGCATTTCAAATGTATAAATAACCAGGAAAATCTTTGGTCTGTGAGGATAAATCTCAATTATCGAGCAATTGGCGTTTTGGATAATGATACAGTTACATGGTTCTGGATTGGTAGTCATGACGATTATGAAAATTTCTTTTCATAGTCAGAATCAGGATGCTCAGGATTATAGGATTAACAGGATTTGAGTGATAATTTTATTTTTTCAGATTGGGAATTTTTAAGATTAGTGGTTTTTCTTCATCCTAAAAATACTACATCCTGATTATGAAGGTTATATCTTACAGGTTACAAGTCTCGACTCGCGAGAAGAACCAGTTCCATAAACCCATACCAAATGCAGATCCGCCTGCCTCATGTATCACCTCCCATTCACCCATCATAAACACTTTAATTTCACTTAAATGACCTACGGGGAGGTGACCTTCTGGTGCTTTTATATCAAAAGTAATATCTTTGTATAACAACCAGCTACTTTCCTTTTCTTTGTTTTTCTTCCAGCCTACGGTTTGTCCGAACTTATCCCAGTCTTGTAAATTCAATCTCGACCCCAAATTTTCATAAATGCGGTTTTGGACAGAGAAGCCGAAACGCCCATTGCTGTATTCTAACCATAATTGGTCTACAGAAAAGCCAAAGCGACCATTACTGTATTTAACCCACAAGTAGTCAATAGTGCGGAGGTCTTCACGGGGGAAATTGTCAATATCTTCTTTAACACGCAACGATTCTTGCTGTTTTGCAACGGACAACATTACCCGTGCTGTTTCTTCATCAGCTTCTTC
Source organism: Dolichospermum sp. OTE_75_concoct_329_sub (assembly GCA_031376645.1). Lineage (GTDB taxonomy): Bacteria > Cyanobacteriota > Cyanobacteriia > Cyanobacteriales > Nostocaceae > Dolichospermum. The sequence goes on from JANMEE010000173.1 coordinate 9,388, forward strand.
CCACTTCCTGGCAGCAAGTAAGTTACGCAGTTTACTGTAGTCCATTCCTACCGCTGATATTTCAAGCAATTCTAAAGAAACGTCACGCAGTTTGCTGTAGTCCATCCCTACGGCTGATTTTAGTTCAACAGATTCTACTGCTGCTAATTTCTCATTTTCAACTTTCAATTTTAGATAAGAAAGCTCGCAAGTCTCGATACGAGAGAAGAGACATGAACCAACCCAACCACCCAGTCCTGCTAACAGACCTCCCAAACCCCGCTTCCAAGGTGCTATGGGGAGATGAGCTTCCGGTGCTGTTATATCAAAACTAATATCTTTGTAGAATACAATCCATTCTCCGTCTTTTCTCCATCACCAAGCCCAAAACAGCCCCAAAAACGATCAAGGCATAGAATTGAACCCGACCATTTTCCAAGTATTTCAAACCTTCACCACTGACAATAGTAAAGAAACCCGTGAGATTAACAGCACCGTCAACAACGCGGAAATCAACTTCCATAACTTGTCTAGCCACACGACGCAAACCGAGAACAAAGACACGATGATAAATATCATCAAAGTACCATTTGTTCAAAGATAAATCGTACAGCGGTTGAATGTTTTTAGCGATCGCACTAGGATCAATTTTCCGTGCCAAATACATCAGCACAGCCAAAGTAATCCCAATCACAGAAACCGCCACAGAACTACCCGCCATAATGTAAAACTCATGGGGGTCAAATTCCGCAGCCTTTTCCATAACTTCTGCCAAAGTTTCGCTAGGAGGAAAGATAAACTGCTCAAAATAATTGGCGTAGGGAGTCCCCACCAAACCAATCAACATCTTTCCCCACCTGATAACTGTATTAAAACTTCTACTATAGCTTTCGGTAAAGTTTTCGCAAAATATTCATAAGTCAAACTTAAAAATTAACAACCTTTTGCTATCAAATTCCTTTGGTCAATCATTTTCTCTTATGATACAATATGATCAAAGTCAAAAAATACAACTACATAAATATAAAGAATATGAACAACCTATCAATTCCAGCGCAAACATTACAGGAAGCATGGGAAAAGGGTTTACAGCAAGGTTTAACCAAAGTTGCTATAAATATGTTACGAGAAGGTATTGAATTAGATTTTATCGTCAAACTAACTGGATTACCATTAGCAGTAGTTAAAAATTTAGAAACTGTTGATATAGATGATGATAAAATATTAGTTAAAGAATTTTTAGAAATCAGTGAATCATCGTTAAATAAAGTTTGGCTTGATCCAGAGGAAGATGAAGCATGGAAGGATCTATAGAACATTTAATTAAAGGTGATGTGATATCTGTTCCTTTTCCTTTTTCTGATACATCTACCACAAAGAAACGTCCAGCTTTAGTTATAACTGAATCAGACAATAATAACATTATAATTTGTCCTATTACCAGTAAACCAGGACGAGATTATGAAATTAAACTAGAAGATCAAGATTTTAGAGTTGGTAAATTAAATTTAAGTCCTTGCTATATTCGTCCTAATATTATTGCGACAGTTGATAAAAGTAACGTAATTCGGTACATTGGAAAACTCAAAGATGATAAACTTCATCAAGTTATTACTACAATTATTGAAATTATAGAAAAGCCATCATCACCTCCTCCAGCATCAAAAGCTTGGGAAAGAAGCAAAAAACCAAAATATTGAAATTGATGATAGTGATATAATAGAATAATTAAAACTGCGAGGTGAATTTCTATGGTAATTCTAGCACCTACTCACAGCAACACTCACACCAATAGCATCATCCTCAATCATATTTCCTGGCAAACATTTGAAAGAATTTTATTAGAAACAGGTGGCGATCGCCATCACAGATTTACTTATAATCAGGGAATATTAGAAATCATGACTCCATTAATGCCCCATGAACATAATAACCGTTTGTTACAAAATCTAATTATTGTTTTAGTTGAAGAATTAAATCTCAATGTCAAAAGTACAGGTTCATTAACTTGTAAAAGAGAAGATTTAGCTAGAGGTGTAGAACCTGATTCTAGTTTCTATATTCAAAATGAACCAATTATGAGAAATAAAACCAGTTTAGATTTAACTCAAGATCCCCCACCTGATTTAGTAATAGAAGTTGATTATGCTAGTTCTTCTATTGATAAATTACCCATTTATTTAGCTTTAGGTGTTCCTGAAGTTTGGCGTTATAATGAACCTGTGATGCAAATTTATAGTTTATCTGAGGATAAATATATTCCTTGCAATGGTTCACCAACCTTTGCAAATTTACCTTTAAATACAGAAGTTCCTCAGTTTTTAGCTTCTAGTTTACAAGTGGGTGAGGTGTCAATGATTAAGAATTTTCGGGGTTGGTTAAAAACACAAATTTCCTGATTAAATTAAGAAGTCGGGGATATTTAACTACTTGCGATTAAACCAACTTTCCCCACCTGGTAACTGTATTAAAACTTCCGCTATAGCTTTCGGTAAAGTTTTTGCAGAATGTTCATAAGTCAAAGTTAAAAATTGATACCCTTTTGCTATCAACTCCACTTTATCAATCATTTCCTCTAATTGAAATTGATTATATGCACCATTTAAAACCTCATCACTAGCATCAGCTATAGCTTTCTCTATCACTTCCTCTAAAATTAAATTTTCCCATTCATCAACATTAATATAATAAGATTTTTTATTTTCTTTTAAGTTGACATCCTGAATTCCTACCACTGCATTTCTGATAGAAGCTGCCCAAGAATTAGTTAGCCGTTGTTCAATTTGATTTTTAATTAGATGTATTATTAAAATTTTTAAGAAAGACTTTATTTGTTGTATGATTGCTTTTTTACTCATCCCCTCCAATTCATCCACAATAGCTAAAGCATCACTATAACGCTGTTCTAAAATACTATTTCTGAGGTCTATTAATTCCTGTGTCATTGATATATTAACCTCAAATTAACTCAACTAAATTTAATATAGCATAATTTAAGAATTTATTTGATAAGCAACAGAAGTAAATATATGCCATTTTAGCATAGCACAGGAATATCTAAGCTTAAACATAATCACATCCAAGAATTAAAAGGAGAATTTTCCTTTGCACATACCGGGATTACAATAATATGATTTAATGGTAGAAACGCAATTTCTCGATTAAACAGAACTTTAAATGTTATGGATATTTCACCCAATCAATCATCAACCCAATTTTTATCTTCTGAAGAATCTGCCCAAGTTGATGCGGCTTTGTTGTCTTCTCCTGAAAAGTTTTTAAGTAGATTGACAATTTCTTCTTTGCGGATTTTACAACATATTGCTAAGGAATATGATGTTTCTATTGAGGAGTTAACGACAAAGCAAATTATTAACTGGTTTGAAATTGATGCCAAAATTAGACGTGAGAGAGGGATTGAGGAAGCATTTTTGAAGTGGTAGTTATTCTAGTGTCAGCTTTTTCCTTAATGTTATTCCAATCAATAACTGCAACCCAAATATTCTCTTCTTCAGAATATTTCACTATTCCATCTACTTCTAAGTCTTCGCTATAAAAAGTCAGTGATTGACCATCTTTTAATTCAATGTTTTGACTGGCTAAATCATCAATAGTACCAAGACAATTTAAACGAAGACAACCCTGTTCATCAGCGTTATTAAAATCCGCAAAAACTCTCAATCTATTACATACAAGTCCTTGCGGATTATTATCTTCTGGCGATTTTAAAGAATGTGCTGGTGTGTTCATAGATAATCTCCATGACTATTGTTGCTTTGGTTTAGGAATTGTAGGAGTTAGAAGATTACTGATTTGTTCTGGTGTTAATCCAGTTAACGTTGCGTGATAACCTCTACCCGAAGTTCTAATTACATCACCACCTGCTTTATGAACTTGTCCTACTAACTGCTCTATTGATAATCCTACTGCACATTGTACCGAAATTTCTGTTATCCCACTTGGATGAATACCTATTCCTTTCTGGATATCTTCAGGACTGTTACGGACTCCTCGAATGACGCAGGCTTCATCTGGAATTTTCTCCACAGGCTTTAACTTGAAAAATCATGTATCTTAGACTTTGAAAAGATAGAATAACATATATTGCGGGCATCAACTAATTTTGTATAAGAGTTGAGAATAACAATATGGCCATCTCTGATACTCTCCAAGAATCAAAGCTTTTCCGTCTAGGTCGTTGGTTTAGTAGCTGGCGTGGGGATTTGACAGGAGGATTAACAGCAGCAGTAGTAGCATTGCCTTTGGCTTTAGCTTTTGCTGTGGCTAGTGGAGTCGAACCAAAGGCAGGGCTTTATACCGCTATTGTCGCGGGAATTGTGGCGGCTATCTTTGGCGGTTCTCCAGTCCAGATTACCGGACCCACGGGAGCAATGGCCGTGATTTTGGTGGGAATTGTCGCCAAGTACGGACTGGAAAAAGTTTGGATTGCTGGGGTAATAGCGGGAATTATCCAAATTGCTTTGGGAGTAGCCAAACTTGGACAGCTAGTGAAGTTTATTCCCTATCCAGTCACAGCAGGTTTTACTAATGGTATTGCTGTTATTATTTTTTGTGGTCAATTAAATAATTTATTTGGTTTAAAACTACCACGAAGTGAACATTTTTTGCCGGCAGTTTGGCAAACTTTAACTCATATAGAAGCTGTAAATTGGGCAGCAGTAGGACTGGCAATTGTGGTAATTGCAACTACAGTTTTGTGGCCGAGGATTAATAATGTAATACCAGGTTCTTTAGTGGGGTTGGTATTAGCAACGGGAATAGCTACTTATTTTCATCTAAATGTTCCCACAATTGGGGCGATTCCGCAATCTTTACCGATGCCCCAAGGGATTCCTCACTGGAATGATGTTAGTGTGATTCGAGAATTGATTAATCCAGCTTTGGCTTTAGCTGCATTGGGTAGTATTGAATCTTTATTATCAGCCGTTGTGGCTGATGGTATGACGGTCAGTGAGAAACATAATAGCGATTCCTGCGGAGCGCTTCGCTATCGCGAATTAATTGGTCAAGGGTTAGCAAATATGATTGTCCCATTTTTCGGCGGTATCCCAGCCACAGGGGCGATCGCTCGGACTGCTGTTAATGTCCGTTCTGGCGGTAAAACTCGACTATCGGGAGTCATTCATGGCGTTGCTTTAGCCATTATTGTTCTCACTTTAGCTCCCTTAGCAGCACAGATTCCCCTAGCCGCACTAGCAGGAATTCTCATAGTAGTTAGCTGGCGGATGATTGAGTGGGAAGCCATTGGTTTATTAATGCGGGCTACCTATTCTGACTTTGCGGTGATGATTTTGACTTGGTTGGTGACAATCTTGTTTGACTTAGTTCTCGCTGTGGAAGTAGGGTTAATTGCCGCTGGTGCTTTGTTCATCAAACGGATGAGCGATTTGAGTCTGGTGAAAATTCCCGAAACTGAAGTATTTCCTCCGGGTACTCCCCTGGAATTAGGGAAAGAAATTGCTGTTTATCGGGTAGATGGTCCGGTATTTTTTGGGGCTACGGAAAGGTTTGCTACTTTTTTGCGAGATGAACCAGAAGTAAAATATTTAATTCTGCGGTTACGGTTTGTCCCCAATATGGATACGACTGGGTTAGTGGCTTTAGAAGACATTTATCAGGATTTACAACGCCATAATTGCCGTTTAATTCTCACCGGTTTACAACCGGAAGTTAAACAACTACTAGAACGTTCGGGATTATTAAAAACAATTGGTTTATCAAACTGTTTTGAAACCACCACAGACGCTATTTGCTCTATCTCTCCTCAAATTATAGAACGTTCCCAACCTGGATTAACTGATTTAAAATCAAAAGAATTGATGGAATTAAATGACTGATAAAACATGAATAAAACTATCAATCAATGTCTTTGTTGTCATCCCTTAGCTAGTCGTCGTCATTTTTTAAAATCGTTTCTTCCGGCAGCGGTCGCTTTTACTGTTCTGCAATCAGCGACACCAGTAAAAGCGGAAGTTAATCAAGCTCAAGCTTTAGTTCTGAGTTGTATTGACTTTCG
>JANMEE010000174.1:0-5433 GCA_031376645.1 Dolichospermum sp. OTE_75_concoct_329_sub
TGAAAAGTGATTATAGTTCCAATTAAACTATCAACAGTAGCTCATTCTTTTTATTAATTTAGAGGGTGTTTGATAGCGTTCACGAAGTGTGCCGTATCCCTGCGGGAGCCGGAGGCATCAGGCATAGCGTGGCGTTAGCCATAAAGTATTAAATAAAACCAATAATCTCCAAAAACCTAACCCCCCTGCCCCCTTCCCTACGTTAGCGCAGCGTGCCGAAGGCTGGGAAGGGGGGTTTCAAAGCCTCTCTCCGCTTCGGGGAGAGGTTTGGAGAGGGGTTAATTTATACCTTGAAAACTTTTAAAACATCCTCTTAGGCAGATTTAAAAAATCTAATAATCTCTTTCACATTATCTAGGAATTGTCCATCTGTAGAAAGCTGTGCAATCGCATTTCTAGCTTCTCTAGATAAACGCTCATGTTCAGTTTGGTTTATAGCCCGTAATTCTTCTAAATTTGCCATAGTTCGAGCGATTTCTCGGTGAGTTTCTTCCGTAAACCGTTGGTAGTTAGCTGCTAAAGAAGAGGATTTTTCTGGATTTAATTGATCTTCTAAAGATTGCACTTTTTGTTCTAGTTCATAAAAGCGGTTACGAAGTTCCAAAATATCTTCACGAGGATAGGTAAAAGCTTGACGAATCATTGTCAACCGAGCATATAAATATTCATAGGCACTGATAGATGGCCGCAGTATAGTTAATAATAAAGCTGCACCAGAACTTATATATCCTACGGCACTGATTCCTGTAAAAGCTAGAATATAAAGGACAATAGCGGAAATTAAGTGTAAGCTAATTGCCACCAATAGCGACCGCTTGGCTAAAACTTCTACATAGTTAACTTGTTTTTCATCTACCAAAATATTTTTTTCTATTGATTCTACGGCTTCTGCTAAAACTGCTTTAGCTTGAAAATAAACATTCCACGGAACTGTCACAATTACTAATAACCACCAAAAACTTGCACCACCAATTACCCAGTCGAGAAAATTACCACTAGGAATGTGAAACCATTGTAATATGCTAAACCCCAGTAATACTGTAATCACAATTCCCGCAATAGAACTGACAAAAAAGTTAAAATACATATTCTATTATCTCTGCTAAAACTATTACTTTGAGAATATCAATCATAACCTCTTTTTTAAGAGGATGTTTTAGAGGATGTTTTAAAAGTTTTCAAGGTATAAATTAACCCCTCTCCAAACCTCTCCCCGAAGCGGAGAGAGGCTTTGAAACCCCCCTTCTAGTATGTTAATTCTGTGTATTTTTGGAGGGATTGTCCAGAAAATTATTGGTGTTACCGTAGTTTATACCGAAAACATCTGTTCCAGGCACTTTCTCATAAAAATAGGGCGGCACATTTTGTGCATGAAGTCTTATGGGATAAGGGATTCAGAATTAACACACTACCCCCCTTCCCTCGTAGGGAAGGGGGGCAGGGGGGTTAGGTTTTTGGAGATTATTGGTTTTATTTAATACTTTTTAAACACCCTCTTAAAAGTCTTTCATGGTGTATCAAAGATTGTTTTACCCCTCCCTAACCCTCCCCTTAGAACGGGGAGAGGACTTGATTTTCCGGTTTCCCCCCAATACATCGGGGGGACTAAGGGGGTAAGCAATCATACCTAATATCACTTTATGGCTACGCCACGCTATGCCTTCGGCACACTTCGTGAACGCTATCAAACAGCATCTAAGATGAACATTCTTTGATCAGATCATCAACTAAAAATCAATGTTAGGATTACAAAGTCTTAATTCTTTCTCCCTACCCATTGAGTAACAGGAGACATAGCTTTCCAACCCAGAAATTTACCAATCTGTTCAGCCCGTTGAATAGCAATGCGGGTGAAATTTCCGCCCACTTTTTCATACCATTGATATAATCTTTGCTCACCTTCTAAAGTGACAACATTAACTACCATTCTGCCCCCCGGAAGCAAGACATTCCAACAAATTTCTAATATTTCTGGTGCTGTCACACCACCACCAATAAAAATTGCATTTGGTGCTGGTAAATTTTGGATAACTTCTAGTGCTTTACCCGCAATAATTTGTAAATTTGGTGTACCCAAAGCAGCGGCATTATCAGCTATATAATTTAGTCTAGTAGAATTTTGTTCAATAGCGATCGCTCGACATCTAACATGACTCCGTAGCCATTCTATGGAAATAGAACCACAACCAGCCCCCACATCCCAAAGCAACTCCCCCGGATTAGGTGCTAAACTCGATAAAGTCACTGCGCGGACTTCCCTTTTAGTTAATTGTCCATCATGATGAAAAGCATGATCAGGTAAACCTGGAAATCTGGATAAAGCAACTATTCCATTATCTGCAATACATTCCACTGCAATAGTATTTAAAGCTGCGATATTTGTTTTGTGCCAATTATTAGCAATACCTGTGATAATATTTTCATCAACATTCCCCATTTTTTCTAAAACGGTAATTTGACTATTACCATAACCGCGACTTTTCAAAATTTCCGCTACATTAGCCGGAGTATTTTTCCCCTCACTCAAAATTAATAATTTTGCACCAGGATAAATATAAGATTGGAGTAAAGAAACCGGACGACCACATAAACTTAAAGTTTCCACCTCCGTTAATGACCATCCTAAACGAGAACAAGCCAAACTAAAAGCTGAAAGTGCAGGAATAATCGTAACTTCAGAAATAGGAATATCTTTAACAATAGTTGCAGCCACACCATAACATAAAGGGTCGCCACTAGCTAAAATACAAACTGCTTGACCACGACGACTAATAATTTCGGTTATGGAATCTTGAAAAGGAGATTTCCAGGGAATTTTCTCGCGGTTGTCGTCAGAGGATAACATAGAAAGATGACGTTCCCCACCAAAGATAATTTGAGCTTTGTCTAAGCAGGAAACAGCAATGGGATTTAATCCTGCTAAACTATCTTCACCGATACCGATAATTGATAACCATTTTTGCATAATTTGAGTTAGATAAGAGTTTTTTTCTCGCAGAGACGCAGAGGCGCGAAGAATAGCGCGGAAACAATAATTTTTGCAGTATTGGTAATGCTAAAGCAGTTTAATTGTTTAAATCTATAGGTAGTGTAGGGGTTTAGCAGTGCTAAACCCCTACGCATCAAGGTTTTTCGTGATCTTGCAAAATTCCATGTTGCAACCGTGTTCAGTATATTGACTAGAGAATATAGAAGCAAGTATACTGATAATGTATTATTGTTACCACGATGAAGTAGAAATACAAAGAAATTACCATCAAGGTTTAAGAACATTACACAGTCAAAAAACTAAAGGTGCAACTGTGAAAATATCACTTTGGCTAATTGCATTACTTACTCTTCCACTGAGCAGTTTACCATCTCAGGCTACTGTAAATATTCAGAGTCAATCTTCAGTCTCAGAATCTACTCTTAACACTTTAGATTTTCCCAGCAATCAACTTTTAGCAAAACGAATACCTAAAGTCCCAAACAGAGCGACAGCAATCCTTTCTAATTTTAAACCAAGAACCTACAAGTTTGGTTCAAAAAAATATAATCTTGGACGAAACGATGTTCGTCATATTCTTGAAAGGCATCATCCGAAATATTGGAGAGGAAAATTAAAACCAAAGCAAACATTTTTGAATGAAAAAATGGGTGTAGATGATGTTGTTAATGGAATTGAATCAGTAGTTAAACAAAAACGTTCAGATATTTCAAAATTAGGTATTAATGGAGGGCAAGTTGAGGGAATTTATAATGGCGTAACATACATTCTTGGTGTTGATGGTAGAGGAAGAATTCGTCAATTTTTTCCTAAATAAATGTTGTATCATATGGTTTTAGTAGATATCCATTTTCACATCTTTCTTTTCTCAAATATGGTATTTAAATGGATACTGCAAAAATCCATGAATAATGATTTTTTCAGACAAACAAAAAGTTGTAGGTAGTTTCATGAAAATAAACAAAACTCGATTTATTCATTTCTTTCTCGCAACAGCACTTCTCATTTCTACAGCCAGTGATGCACAAGCACAAAATCGTAAAAAATCTGGTGTTGCTTCGTTGGGGGAAATGGGTTGTATGACAGTACAAGGAGCAGGAGGATATACTCCTATCAATGAAGATATCCCAGTAGGATTTGAGATATTTAGAGCTTTTGCCTTTCTTGGAAATAGAAATTTCAGGGATGGTTCTAGGGAGATTGATTCAGATAAACCTCTCCAAGTAGCTTGTAGGTTGGCAGCAGTTAATGCAGCCCCTCAATTCAAAACATTAAATCTTTCTTTTGGATTTAGTCAAACAAATGAGCGCCTTGATGGTTCTGTTATTGTCCGTCTTGCAATTTATAAAGACGGTAATTTTTATGGTGAAAAAACCATTACTAGCGGTGATAAGCTCACATGGCCTATAGACATCAAAAATACTCGCTCTCTAGCATTGGAAGCCCAGTGTGTTAGACATAAACAAAATAATTCTAGCTGCCCTAGTATTTATTTTTTTGAAGATACTTTAAGGAAATAATAAATGAAACGTAGAGAATTTATTCAATATGGTGCTTTGGGTAGCACTACATTCCTGGTTAATTTAGGTTTACACAATCCTCAACCAGCCAACGCTTTTCTTTTTGCACTGCTAGGTGGCACACTTTTTGACTTTGCTTTTGGTGCTTTACTTCAAGGTGCTTTTGCTCTTGCTAGAGGTGCTTGGCAGCGACGTACTCAAGAATGGTATGATCAAAGATTAGATGCAATGCTGGCTCAAAGTCAATTTTTGAGCAACAGCTTTACTAATGTTGTTGCAGCAGAAGTCAATAGCTTTCAATATTCTGTAGTCTTAGCTTCTGAACGTCGAGAAAAGCTAGGCCACAATGTCGCTTTTGCTTTTCCTCAAAAGCGTGATAGTGAACCAAGCACTGCGTCCTATGCTGGTCCAGCTTCTATTGGTATGGCTATCGCAGCCCAATATCTGCGACAAAATCAAAGAATGAATCCTGAAGAAGTGCAGAAAGCAATTTTGCCTAGATACCAAGATCACAATGACTTTACCTCTTGGTCTCAGTCTACAACCTATACAGCTTATTCTAATATTGTTTCAGATAATGGAGTGTTAATTGAATATCGTATTGTCAAACCAGGAAAGGGAGGTCATGGCATTATTGATGTTACTGTAAATGCAAATCGCCAAATTATAATTCCATCAATTGAAGTTAAATACGCATAATAATTTGATAAGGAAAAAATAAATGCGAAATTTCAATTTAAAAACTGGATTAGTCTCATTAGTAGTAATTTTATTAATGGTTGCTAATCCCGGATTTCTCACCAAATCCTCAAACCCTTATAAGAACGGGGTTCTGGGTTTCCATATTGCATAAAAAATCGACACCGTGAAAAATGCCTGAAACCGTTTCTCTATAAGGATTATATAGATTGTGGTCGCATTGTT
>JANMEE010000243.1:0-13005 GCA_031376645.1 Dolichospermum sp. OTE_75_concoct_329_sub
TTGAACGGGTTTGCTGGTTCCCGGGATTATATCCATTCAAAAATCAGCATTTAAATACCACAGTGAATAAATTCACTCGTGTCGCTTCCCTCTGTTGGGAACCAAGCCACTGAGTTTCCCGCATACCGCGAGGTTTTATGACAAAATTATTATTTTTTACCCAGATTCCCCACTTCATTTTTTAATATATATACTGATGCTAGAAGTATTTTTGTATAGCAATCCTTAATGATTACTGAACAATAGTAATTAGGTTAAAGTGGATGTTGCTTGGCAAAACCAGCAGAAGGTGGGCAATGCCCACCCTACGTAATTCCTAAAATTTTCTGTTACCTGTTTCCTTTCCCTCTGCTGCGCTATGGGTAAACGCTAATTAACTTACTCTTCAAGATATTGTATTCCCGTGGTTGCCATAAACCACAAAAAATCCCCTGAAAAGAATTAAAAACAATCCTTTCAGGGGAAAATTATCAAGAACCTACGCCGGGTAAATTCTTAACCGCCGATTAGGTTCATCGCCAAAACTATCAGATTTGAGGCGATAATGTTCTACTAACTCATGCTGCATTTTTCGCACTTGGGAAGAACGAGGTAATAACTCCACAGGCTGACCTTTAGGGATAACAATTTGCTCTACAGCAAGTCGAGCTTCCTCCAAAGCGTCCATTTCATCATCACCACCGTTGTGTAGTAACAGTTGTAATTCTCGGTCGTCGCCAAGATCTGGATCATCAATATTCAGTAATCGGCGGAGACTGCGAGTAATTTGAGGAATTGTACTAGACTTAATTACATGAATAGGTATATGACGTGCCTTAGCCATTTGTCTTAACTTAGCGTGATTCTTAACGTGCGATCGCAAAGCTAGAATAGCATCAGCACCATCTAAGTCTTTTGTCAATACCACAGGCAAAGTTAGCACACTAATCACCTGTTCCAGTTGGTGACGACTCACCCCATAGGGGTAAATGTGCAGTGGTAAATCTTCCCCATTGGGACCTGCTTGTTTGCGGCTGGTAAAATCAAAACTTTCTGAGTAATTGAAAGATTCATCTAACAAGCGGTCAAATTCACTACGTCCCGTTGGTCTTTCCCTATCCAGAGATAAAGGTGGTAAAGCCACCATTTGTCCAGAAGAACGCCAACCATTGGGTTTAGCAGATAAGAAAGAATCTTCCACATTAGCAACGTGACCATTGCCATTGCCACCATTGACTACAGCCAACTGTCTAGCAACAGCAACCTTGCCATGATCATCAACAGTTCTAGTTTGTGGGGTAGGTTGACGACCACGTAAAAGACTATCAACCGTATCAGCCACAGATTCATGAACTACCCAGCGTTGCCGTTCCATCATTTCCACAGCAATCTCAAAAGTCGGTGGAGCTTTGCGTTCCAAAACCGTCTTTTGTGAACCACGTCGTCTAGCTTCGTCATCTCCTAGGGTCACAGCCTGAATACCACCAACCAAATCACATAGAGTAGGATTTTTAATCAGGTTTTCAATCTGATTACCGTGAGCAGTTCCTATCAATTGCACCCCCCGTTCGGCAATAGTCCGCGCTGCTAAAGCTTCTAATTCCGTACCAATTTCATCAATGATAATGACTTCAGGCATATGGTTTTCCACAGCCTCAATCATCACTTGATGTTGTAATTCTGGCTTAGAAACTTGCATACGTCTGGCCCGACCAATGGCCGGGTGAGCAACATCACCATCCCCAGCAATTTCGTTAGATGTGTCAATAATAACCACTCGCTTATTTAACTCATCTGCCAACACACGGGCAATTTCTCTTAAAGCTGTGGTTTTACCAACACCTGGACGACCTAGCATGAGAAGTGATTGACCAGTTTCCACCAAATCGCGGATCATGGCAATTGTTCCGAATACCGCCCTGCCGACACGACAAGTTAAGCCAATAATCTTACCACTACGGTTGCGGATAGCGCTGATGCGATGCAAAGTTTTCTCAATTCCTGCCCGATTATCCCCCCCAAAATTTCCCACTCGTTGAATGCAATCATCTATCTGGGCTTGAGTAACTGGTGTTTCGCTCAGATACTCCGCTGCATGGGGAAACCGAGCTTCTGGACGACGGCCTAAATCCAAAACCACTTCAACTAAATTATCTCCGTTAGGATGATTCTCTAGTTTTTCTTGGAGGTCTTGGGGCAAAATGTCTAACAACTTTTGGAGATCTTCTGTCATCGTCATGGCAATAATTGGTGACTGACGTTTTTAGAGATATGGTTGGAGCGATTAGCGTGACCGCTAGGACTTAATCTGGGAAACGAGATCATGGGCCAGCCTTACAGCCTCCCACAGCAATTCCGGTTCTGCTTCTAAGCGGATGTTCCTTTGACTATCAGTGTTAATCACCTCCTTACTTTCTAACTGGTCAAGAATGGGTGACAGCAATACACGGGCGTAGCTACCATAGGCAACCCCGGCTATGGAGGCGGAGGGGCAGGGGGCAGGGGGCAGGGGAGAGGATGAAGAGGCAGAGGGGCAGGGGGCAGGGGGCAGGGGAGAGAAATTTTCCCCATTGCTTCCTGATCTTTGCTCCATTTCTTTATTTTCCCCCTTGCTCCCTGCTCCCTGCTCCCCTGCCTCATTTGCTCCCTGCTCCCTTGCGCCTTTCAGTAGTCCCATCGCCTTTAATTTAGGGACGGTGTAGCTATTAGTACCACCGGCTAACTGCACATATCCCGGTAGGTTTGCTGTCAAAACTTTTTGTCCCAATTTAACTGTGGCTATGGTAGTACCATCACCAATATCACCACTCATAGAACGGCCATCAGTTTGCCAAATTAAAAACTGGGGACGGGGGACAATTACATCATAAATTGCTTGTAGGTAATCAATTAGTCCTTCACCATCATTACAACTAATGGCTACTAACTTTAATTTATCTGCCCAAGGTGTCATTGCTGCCCATAACCGTTGGAATTCTGCCAACCGCCCCACTTGAGTATGAATTTCTACGGCTTCTATTCCCGTTGACATAATCAATGGTGCTATCTCCCTTGGGGTTGATATATAAGATTTTGTATAAATTATACTATAAGGACAGATAGGAATGCAACGGCCACAGCCATAACATTTTTCGGAAATTACTCCAGAAAAATCATCTTTGGTATTGTTAAATGAAATTGCTTGGGCTGGACAAATTTTCTCACATGGTCTGGAACAATCACTAGGACAGTCCTGAGAATTAAACTCAGCTTTCCTAAAATGGGGGTCTTCGCCATCGTTGAGACTGACCATTAACAAAGGCAAATCACCTGTAAAGGCAAAACCTCGCGTCTGGGCATCCTCAGTCAAGCTTTGAGCTACTAGTAAGGCCTCTTGAGTAGCAGCAATGACTGCTGGATCTGCTGCAACATCTATACAGTCAGCACCAGCCAAAGTGTAGGCCAATGTTAAGTTTCTGACCGCAGGAAGGTGTTGGAAACTGGCTCCGCAAATCAATTTGAACCAGTTGCCACGTTTTAGGGATTGTAAAGGGGTTAATAAATCAGTCACATTTCCATTATGCAATTATTTCACTGGAAATTGCAGCCTGTGATCAGGAAAATTTAGATTTTTTTGTTACTAACTTTATACCAGTACAACGCGATTTTGTGAGTCGGATCAAAATTTGGATATTTTAGTGACATAAAAGGTTTATTTGTGGCTACTAAAAATCACGAGATTATACTTAAATAATTTTCCTCATAGATAAAATAGGGAGGTCTACGCACATCTTAACAAAGGAAAATCAACATGGAAATCAATAAGAAGAATCAATTTGAAATCAATGACCTCATTGATGAATCTGTAAGTAATGCAGTCGCACGTCGTAACGAAGCTTTGGATTCAGTGGAAAATTTGTCTGATGAAGAAACCAAAAACGTTACAGGCGGTGCATTAATTAAGCCCGTTATTTTAGGTTTGCTTATTCCTCCTACCACAATCGGACTCATCGCAGTTGATCCTAAAATTCAATCCATTTAGGTATTGACCCAATTAGAGAATTGCCCAGCCGTATTTAGTTATATTCGCACCTAAAAAAGTGGTTGTAGGTAGGGAATTTCTAAACAGAGCTTGGGTACGGCTGGTCATTTTTTAGGAGGCTCACAATGAAAGAAATTGCAATTGATAAAACCACACTTTGTCCCAGTGCCAGACCAGAATCTGAGAATAGTGTTGTTTTTGGTATTATCGGCGGGACAGTCACAGAACCTCGTGTAGCTTATCTCAAACAGCCCCAACCGATCACCAATGAACTCATAGCAAAGGCAAGTCCGGTTACACCTGCGGAAATTTTTCGCACAGCAGCCCCTTGTGAAGCTACAGGTTGTCAACATTTTGATGGGCAAAATTGTGGTTTAGCTACACGAATTGTTGAAAATTTTCCCGTAGCGACAGAAGAATTACCCCCTTGTTCTATTCGTCGAGATTGTCGCTGGTGGCAACAAGAAGGAAAAGTAGCCTGTATGCGTTGTCCGCAAGTTATTACAGATAACTATAACGCATCTGAATTAGCAGTTAAAGTTGCATTACCAAATGCTAATTAACTCAGGTAATAAACAGTATTCAAAGCATTTCAGGAGAAAATAATGTCTTTAGAAAATGTGAGTGCTTTCTACGAAAAATTAGCTTCTGATGAAGATTTTCGGACTCAAATTCAAAGTGTTGAAAGTAGAGAATTAGGTAGGGAAATTCTAGAAGCTTCTGGTTATAACTTCACTCAACAAGAGTTTGAAGAATATACAGAGCAATTGTTGGAATCTGGTAATTCTCCTGAAGGTTTAAGAGACCTAAATGAAAAAGAATTGGAAGCTGTTTTTGGTGGAGCAACATCTGTTCTTTTACCTATAGGTTTTCCGATTCTATTATATGGAGTTGTCATCAGTCAAATCGGACGACTACTCTAAGTCTTTTTCTAGGATTTTGAAGTTTTAAGGTCATACATCAAATAATTTTTGCAAGGAGAAAACAATGTCTTTAGGAAGTGTAAGAGATTTCTACAAGCAGCTAGTTGCCGACGATGATTTTCGTAATCAAATTCAAAATGTTGAAAATAAAGAAGAATGTAGCCAAATAGTTAAAGCTGCTGGCTATGATTTCACTCAAGAAGAATATGAAGAATATACCTTGAAATTGTTAGAATCAGCTAATTCTGATAATGAACTTGAAGATTTAGGTGAAAAAGAACTAGCAGGCGTATTTGGTGGAATCACTGGATGGCCAAAAATCCAACCACTTTATGGAGTTATTCGTCCACCTATCCAGCTATTGTATGGAGTTATCATAGATAACACACTAATTTAGGATATCTCCATTTCCAAGCTCACAAATTAAGTTTCTGCTGATGAATAGGTGTTAGTGGTGTATTTTGTGAGCATTTGTAACTTCAAAGTGTAAGAACTTTAATTAGTAATTCATCGAGGATGAGTTTATGGCAGTTATCAAAATTGATAATCTATCCGTTGTTGGTTCTGAATTGTTTTCTGATCATGAAAATTATTTAGACGAATTGTTAGAAACCGAGAGTATTAACATCAAGGGTGGTCTATGGACTTCAGTGTTGGTAATTAGTGCCTGGGTTCTAGCATAATTGTAGGAAATAGATATTTCCGAACTCACAAATTAAGTTTCTAGGGATAGATGAGAATATATCTATCCCTTTTTCAAGAAATTGATTGAGGATATTTAAATGAGTTATCGTCGGATTAGTTATGCGGTTTGGGAAATTACACTTAAATGTAATTTAGCTTGTCAACATTGTGGTTCTCGTGCTGGTCAGACCAGGACAAATGAACTTTCTACAGCAGAAGCCCTTGATTTGGTCAAACAAATGGCCGATGTAGGAATTACAGAAGTTACTATTATTGGTGGTGAAGCTTTTCTTCGTCCTGATTGGTTGGAGATTGCCCAAGCAATTACTAAAGCCGGGATGCTGTGTGGGATGACAACTGGGGGATATGGTATTACTTTAGAAACAGCCCAGCGAATGAAAGCAGCGGGTATTCAAGTGGTCTCTGTTTCTGTTGATGGCTTAGAAGCAACTCATGACCGCATCCGAGGTAAACAAGGTTCATGGGAATGGGCGTTTAAGACCATGAGTAATCTGAAGGAAGCAGGTATTCCCTTTGGTTGCAATACTCAAATTAATCGTCTTTCTGCACCGGAATTTCCTAAAATTTATGAATATCTCCGTGATGCAGGTATTTTCGCTTGGCAAATTCAATTAACTGTGCCAATGGGGAATGCCGCAGATAACAGCGAAATTTTACTACAACCTTATGAACTTCTGGATGTATATCCGATGATTGCTCGTGTTGCGGAACGGGCAAAACAGGAAGGGGTACAGCTACAAGCAGGAAATAATATTGGCTATTACGGACCCTATGAAAGATTATTGCGTGGGGGAGATGCTTGGTCTTTTTGGCAAGGATGCAGTGCTGGATTATCTGCGTTAGGGATTGAAGCTGATGGTGCTATTAAAGGTTGTCCTTCTTTGCCAACTACAGCTTATACAGGTGGTAATATCCGCGATCATTCATTACGGACAATTATTGAAGAAACTGAAGAGTTAAGGTTTAATATCGGGGCTGGTACTCCCCAGGGAATAGAACATCTGTGGGGTTTCTGCAAGACTTGTGAATTTGCCGAACTCTGTCGTGGTGGTTGTAGTTGGACTGCCCATGTTTTCTTTGATAAGCGAGGTAACAATCCTTACTGTCATCATCGCGCCCTCACTCAAGAAAAAGGCGGCATCAGAGAGCGAGTATTTCTACAACGTCGTGCAGATGGCAACCCCTTTGATAATGGGGAATTTGCTTTAGTTGAAGAACCTATTCATACTCCTTGGCCAGAAAATGATCCTCTTCACTTTACGGCTGACTTAATCCAATGGCCAGAAGGATGGGAAAAAGAACCAGAGTTAGTTAAAGCTTTAGTTAATTCTAATTAGGGTTTCCTGATGAACAATATTGATGTTGATTCTATGACTCTAGAAGATACTACCTTGAAAGAATCTCAGAGTAGTTCAGATGTTTCACCGCACTTGTTACCTCGTTTGGCTTGGGATAGTCAAGTAACCTATTTACGATTGCTTTTTAGAGCTAAGAAAGCTTTAGACAGAATCGAGAAAGAAGCTGGTATTTCTAGAAGTTATACCTGATTGACTACATAACTATTACAAAAGCAACAAATCAAAATCTAAAATTGTCCTATGTCTAAACTCACAGTTTCCGATTTAAATCCCGCTGGTTTTCAGTTTTTCCAAGATTCTGAAACCTTTCTCCTAGATTTGAACGATGATGATCTGTCTATCATTGGTGGCATACTTTCAGGTATGACTAGAATTAGTGTGATTCGAGTCCCTGCATCTGAGGATATTTACCAGCCATCTATTTCCTTTATTTACTAGACATCTCCAGGAATGAATGTAGAGACGTTCCATGGAACGTCTCTACAAGGGTTTCAGGTCAGGCATATTTAATTTCTACAAGATGTCTACTAGTTAAACAACAATATCCCTGACTCCTTGAAGAAGTCGGGGATATGGCTAAATTTGATTTGAGATTTTATTTATGCCAATAGTAAAATTATTATGTCCCTAAAAATTAGGTTGTAGTAGTTGTTTTATTAACTCTTTAATGAAAGACTTTGAATAAAGTATTGTTATAGCTCAAGTCCACTAAGGTGGACTCAGGAATTTTCCAAGTGTTTAGTCATCAGAAGACTACTTTGGCTATTAGCAAGGAACTTGAGATCCTTGCGGGATGTAGGTTTTATAGTTACACTTTTGCCATTGTTTATGTATAAAACAATAATTTTAAACAGAAAATGCAGCCCCAAGAAGGTACTGCATTTTTTATTTATTTACGAGGCTGAATTTCTTCGGATCTGGCTGTATTTAAATTCTGTTTAGCGTTGTAATCTTGATAAATTTGATAACCAAATAGACCCGCAGCTATTGTTAGTGTCATTCCCAAAGCTATTGCTTTTAAAGATAACTGCTTCAGATTACCGAATTGAAAATTATCGAATTCTCTGATATTTTGCGTTACTAAGGATAAGATACCTAAAATAACCCAGATAGTTCCGGCTATATACTCTCTACGCCAGAACTGAATCACTCCATTAAGTATGAATATGATCCCAAAAACAACTGGAAAACTATTCATTTCTTTGCCTCTTTAAAATTAAGTAAGTATCTAAACAAAGTTAATTACATATTCTCGAAGCTGTTCCCCCCATCAACTATTTACCCTTGCCCGTTAGCAATATTAGAGAGGAGTCCCTTATTTTGTAACCAGTTTTGAAAAAGTGAGTCCATAATTCGTTCTCTGGTCAATTCATTAAGTTCAACAGGAAACCATTTTTCAATTTTTAAAACGTGATAACCAAACTTGGTTTGAATTGGAGCCAGAATTTCACCTTCCTTAGCTTCAGAAACAGCTTTAGCAATTTCTGGCATCAGTTCGGTCAAAAAGCGATCGCCGATAAAACCACCATTTTCTTTTGCTTGTTTAACTTTCGAGTATTCCAGTGCTAAAGCACAAAAGGAAGCATTTTCTTCTCGAATTGCTTTGATTACTTTTAAAGCGTCTTCTAGGTTTCTCACTACAATTTGAGAGAGAGCAACTCGTTTATAGTCGTTACGATTTTGCAAGTAATGGTTATCAACAGCTTCCCCGAAGAAATACTCTTTTAGCTTCTTTGCAAGTAGGGTAACTCTAATACCTTGAGTCCAATCTTCTGCTGTAATGCGTTGCTGAGAAAGCCAAGCTAGGGTTGTCTTGGATTCTAGCAGCTTATGTTCCATGCGAAATGTATTTCCTGCGGTTTGTAGTTCCTCATCGGTAACTGCAATACTCAAGTTTTCGCAAATTTTGAGAATTAAGGCATCACGTTCTGCTAAAGTTGCTATCTCTGCAATTTTGCAAGATTGATGCAAATGAGCAATAATTTCTGCATCTGTGGCTGGAGAAATTTCCGGGAATGTGAATTCTTGCTGAGTTGACAGAGGAGATTTTTCTAAGGTATCGTTCATGGTTTTATAGAAAAGATTGCTATCTAGGGTCGATAAATTAATTTTTCAGGGGCAATTTCTGGAACTTTTAGTTTGCGACGATGTAAATCGCCATAAATGTTTAGGTAGTCAAGTTCATCAGGGGTTAATTTCCCTTGTTTAACACCATTTATTGCCGCATCAATTTCTTCACGCCGTTGTAAACCCATTAAGCAGACATCTACACAGTTTTGCGTTAAAGAGTAACGATATAAGTCTGGAACAGAAGGTTGCCAACACTTGGCTGGTAAATTATTGGGTGTTTCCCAAAGCATTCCTGAATGAAAGCCAGTAGACTTAAACGTAATAATACCTGATCGCTGTGGATCTTGCTGATTAAGTTGATTAAATATGAGGTTTTGAGCAGAGCGATGAGCGACATTATGCCTCACCATGACTACATCTAATAGGGGGCTGTTTAACCATTGTTGAGCCAGGTTTAAATCGTGGAAAGAGGCACCGATATAGCGCACAAGTCCCATTTTTTTAAGACGTTCTGATGTGCCAAGTAGTCTTTCTACTGATCGCTGATAAACAGAATTACAACCTTTAACTTCTTGAGAAATATTTAAGCAATCATTCAGAACCGAACCATCATTAGACCCAATCCAACCCCAAAATAGCACGTCAATGTAATCAATTTTTAGCTCGGCAAATTGATCCAATAAAGCACCAAGCAACATTTCTGGACTTTTGATATAAGTAACCGTTGCCAGAATGACTTTTTCGCGGACTGAGGAACCGCGTCCGCACAGTTGGCGGAGCGATTGAGCCATGTTGCTATATAAATAATGGTGCAGATCGCTGGAGTAAAAAAAGTAGTTGATACCACGATCAAAAGCGTAGAGGGTATCTTCACTAGATATCCCACCGCCTCCACCCAATCCCAGACAACTGACTGTTAAATCAGTCCGCCCTAGTTTACGGTAAAAGGGCAAATCTGACTCTGGAAATTGGGCGATCGCCTGGTCAACTTCTTTGGCTATAGTTGAAGGTTGTGGTACTAAATCGGTGATTAGCATAAGTCTAAGGGAGCATAGATATCTTCGGATTTGGAATTTAGATAAGGACGTTGCCAGTCAATTCCTAGCAGCGAAAATTGCTCGATTGCTGATTTAAGACGGTTTTCGGGAGACTCGTCACCTTGTTGTCTAGCTTCTAACAATCCATTAACCACAATTTGGCAACGATTCATGCCAAAACTTTCTTGGATAGTAAATTTTTGGTCGGGTTCTTCTGCTAAACCTAGTCCAGGTGCTAGTAGTTTGGTAAAGAGGGGAACTTTTTTTTGAAAGTAGGATTGATTTTCGGCGTAAACAGTCTGGAGAATTTGCCGAACTTCTTGGTAGTGACTTTTTTCAAAGTATAGTACCCCTGAATCATATCTTCTATATTCAGAAGGGTTATATAGCACTTTGAAAGTAAAAGGAAGTTGAATTTCTTTTAGTTTCTGGGTTAAACTTCCCATGATGGCGATCGCACCTTCAGCTTTTAAATTGAAGTAGATCCGCACCGTTCCCGCATAATTATCTGAATTATTGAAATTTTCGGTTCCCAGACTGCTGACTGCTACATAAAAGCCGTTTTGAACTAAATTTCGAGGCATTCTGATCGCCACTAAATCGCCTACATTAGCCGATTTTTCTGCTGATGATAAATGGCGCTCGCGCTCAATATGCAGGGTTAAACCATGTTTAATTACTGCTAGAGTGCCGTCGCTTTCTTCGTTGGCTACCTGCCAACCTGGGTCAAAATAGCCTTCTCCCGCATTATTTTGGTGCAAGCGGTCGTAAAATTCAACATCTACCCCTAGAAAAGTATTATTCTCTAAATTCTGGTAGAGGTTTGAATTGGCTAAATTTGATTCTGATGCTAGTTCTGATTGTAAAGAACCATTGTAATAGATGCCATAAAGAAAGCTTCTTAGCTGTAAACTTAAGTATTTTTCCTGAACATCCGCAGGCATTTTTTGAAAGCGAGCGATCATTTCTGCGGGAAGTTCCAGGGGTTTATAGTCAGGATGGCGGACACAAAAATTGGGTTCTATTTGCACGTTTTTGGCAACGTCTTGCAGAAAATTTAGGACTTCCATAAGGCTAATTTAGTAACTAAAATTATTTAAACTGCAACAGGTTTGATAGAAATTAGATCAGATTCAACAGTACCAAAAACTGTGTATATAGATTGCTCTGGACGGCATAACAAAGTTTTGGCTACCTGAAGCATACAAATTCCAGTATTTCCAAATAATTTTTGGTACTGCATAATTGATTCAACCTGATTAATTAATCCCAAACCCGTGAATTGAATCACCCGTTTGAGGAAATCAGGGCGGTACTCTAGAATCATGGGAAAGTTTCTTAGATAAGCTTTAATGAGAGCTAAAATTGAAGGCTGGAGTAATTCTAAAGGTGTTTCTGCAAGCCGCAAAGATTCTTCTATTTGAATAGAAGAAGCCACAACTAAGCTACTCAACCAAATTTGCAGATAGCTCGCTATTATCGCTCCTAAATCAAAGGCTGGATCTCCCCAAGCACAACGCTCCCAGTCAATTAGCCTCATCATCCCTGAGTCTAATTCTTCTGAAAGCGATTGCTCCCAATCTTGGTTAATTAGAATATTATTCAATTTTAAGTCATTATGGGTTAAACAACAGGGATGCCAGGAATCTTTCAATTCTGTTACCGCTTCTGGCAAACTACTATAACGTTGATAAAGAATGAAAAATTTTAGGCAGTCTGGTGGAACTACCCCAAAAATTTCTGGACTAATTCGACTTATACTTTTTTCTAAATTTTTGGCGGGATTACTAAATTCAAAATGAATTTTTTCTTCGGAGAATTTAGCCAAAAAGTCTTGGCAATCAGGTTGATTGAAAGTGGTTCTGTGCAGGGTTGCTAAAATCTCACCAACTGAAGCCGCTATCGCACTCGGAAAAACTTTTTCTTGATAGTGAACCTTGGTCAGATCGCTATATTTATCTAAATATTCATAAATAATAATTGAATGAGGCTCATCAAAATTTACAACTGGTACAACTGATGGTTTAAGACTGTTAAAAATATCAAGATGTTGCTGAAGTTGATAGAATTTCCACTCATTTATCAGTTCATTTGCTACTCTGCCATTAAAAGCATGACGCTCTTGTTTAACCAAAAATTTTCGCTCGTTTGGCAATTTGATTAGTAAGTTAAAATTTTTGGCAGGTGGTAATGTTTCAATCTGGATAGATTCTAAATCTTGCTGAGTGCAAAGATTCAGATCTAATAAATACTGAGAAACATTCTGCGAGGATAAGAGAAACGCCATAACTACCTTCTTTAAAACTTAATGGGAGGCTAACACTACTGCTCTTACAAATTCATAACTCGTAACTTTGTGAAAGTGTAATGGCTAAAATTTTGTAGATATCAAGCAATTGCAGGATGCGGAAGCCGCAGAAAAGAAAACTGACTTTAGCTTCCGCATCCCAGAAAAACTAGAATTTTACATTCTTAGTTAGCTAAATAACCAATTAGGGCTGATACACCAACAGCAGCGAAATACCAAGTAGGAGTAATACCACCATTAATATTTCCTAGTTCGTTATCATTTAAGTCAGCCATGAAGCTTTCTGAACCGAAAAACAGTTCAGCACCGGTTGGACGTAGGTCGTTGATTGCGATAACAGCCATGATTTTTCTCCGAGATTATGAAAAAATTGTGAGCTTTTCAACTAGAAAAAACTAAACCTAAATTAGAAGTGGCTGGCTACTTCTTTGCTGATGTTATAACCAAGCCAAGCAGCACCAATCAAAAGCACTGTAGTGGGGGTAGCTCCACCATTAGTGGTAGCTAAATCGCTGTCGTTTAAATCATTTAAGAAGCTTTCAGAATCTACAAATAAATCGAAGCCAGAAGGACGTAAGTCAGAAATTGTAATTGCAGCCATGAT
>JANMEE010000244.1:0-3587 GCA_031376645.1 Dolichospermum sp. OTE_75_concoct_329_sub
TTGAACGGGTTTGCTGGTTCCCGGGATTATATCCATTCAAAAATCAGCATTTAAATACCACAGTGAATAAATTCACTCGTGTCGCTTCCCTCTGTTGGGAACCAAGCCACTGAGTTTCCCGCATACCGCGAGGTTTTATGAAATTGTTGATTATACAATCCTGGTCATCCTTAAATCCTGAAAATCCTGATTCAGACAATAAAGAATTTAACAATTAAACAAAATAGTTTATTGTTTTATCCTGTTCATCCTTAAATCCTGGACATCCTGATTCAGACAAATAAATAATCCTGTTCATCCTTAAATCCTGATTCAGACAATATTAATAATGTTAATAAACCTACTAATTCCCCATTCCTTTACTGAAGAATATCACTGTCAGACTAACCTAAATATCTATAATTCTCCTGAATGTGTTAGTTTAGCCACCCAAGCCGCAACAGGACGACATTTACGAATAACATCAAAGCATCAAAATACAGCAATTGCAGTTTGTTTATGTGAAGATGACTATCCAGGATGGTTATCTGTTCAAGATTGGCAATTTATCCAACCCACAGAAACAATATATCAACCCCAATTCATCTCAGTTGCAGAAATTCAACAACACATACCCGCAATTATCGCTTTTACCCAAGCCGCAAAAGCGCAAGATAATCATTATCTTTGGGGTGGAACAGTTGCCCCAAATTATGATTGTTCTGGTTTAATGCAAGCTGCTTTTAAATCTATAGGCATTTGGATACCCAGAGACGCTTATCAGCAAGAAGCTTTTGTTCAACCTATTGATATTAATCAGACACAACCAGGGGATTTAATCTTTTTTGGTACTCCCCAAAAAGCTACTCATGTAGGTTTATATTTAGGGGATGGTTTGTATATCCATAGTTCAGGAAAAGATCAAGGACGAAACGGTATTGGTATTGACCAACTGTCAGAACGAGGAGATATAGTAAGTCAGACTTATTATCAACAATTACGCGGCGCTGGTAGAGTTGTGAAAAGTTATGCTGGTAATGGGTAATTCAGATCCCCGATTTCTTTAAGAAGTCGGAGATCTATGTCCAGTCTTTAAGTACATAAAATTAACAATGTTAGATGTATCCGTAGTTGTACCAATCAAAGATGAAGTAGAAAGTCTACCTTTATTACTAGAAGCCATTTCTACCACTCTCACAGCTAGTAAATTGAATTATGAAATTATCTGTGTAGATGATGGTTCTAGTGATGGTACAGCAGAATTTCTCAAGGAACAAGCACAGACCCGCATTGATTTAAAAGCGGTGATTTTGCGCCGTAACTATGGACAAACTGCGGCTATGTCTGCGGGCTTTAATTATGCTACAGCTAAAGTAATTGTTACTTTAGACGCTGATTTGCAAAATGACCCTGCTGATATTCCTGTGTTATTAGCAAAGCTAGATGAGGGTTATGATTTAGTCAGTGGTTGGCGGCAAAATCGCCAAGATGGGGCTGTAAATCGCCTTTTGCCTTCAAAAATTGCTAATTGGTTAATTCGTAGAGCTACAAGCGTCTACATTCATGATTATGGTTGTTCTCTCAAAGCTTATCGGGCCGAATTAGTTGCAGATATGAATCTGTACGGAGAATTACACCGCTTTTTACCTGCATTAGCATATATCGAAGGAGCAAGAATTACAGAAGTACCTGTGCGTCATCATGCGCGACGGTTTGGACAAAGTAAGTATGGCATATCGCGGACATTTCGGGTATTGATGGATTTATTAACTATTCTGTTTATGAAAAAGTTCCTCACCCGTCCCATGCACGTTTTTGGGCTTTTAGGCTTAATTTCTATGATTGCAGGTGGGGGAATAGGCATACATTTAACCTTCATTAAATTGGCTTTTCATGCAGATATTGGCAGCCGTCCTCTGTTAATTTTGGCGGTATTGCTGCTAGTAGCAGGAGTACAGTTATTTTGCTTCGGTCTTTTGGCAGAATTACTAATGCGAACTTATCATGAATCTCAAGGACGACCAATCTATCGGGTGCGAGAAGTTGTGGCAAAAAATGTTAAGTAACGTAACAATATAGAAATAATACTTTTTGCATTATTGCATCTGCCGTGAAAGCCTTTGATACTTTTGACGCTAATCTCCGAAAAAACCTGCTCATGTTATTTGCAGCAGGTTTGTTTTTCTGGTCAGGTTTGGCCTCATTATTGCCCACCTTACCCTTATATATTGAACATATTGGTGCTAGTAAACAAGAAATTGGCATTGTTATGGGTAGCTTTGCCATTGGGATGTTACTATTCCGTCCGCAGATGGGCGCTTTAGCAGATATACGGGGTCGCAAAATAGTATTATTGATTGGAATGTCCGTGGCTGCGATCGCCCCTTTGGGATATTTATTTGTCAAATCAATAATTCCCCTCATGGTAATTCGTGCCTTTCATGGCATTAGTATTGCGGCCTTTGCTACAGCTTACATTGCTCTAGTCAGCGATTTAGCACCAGAACACCGTCGCGGTGAAGTCGTCGGTTACATGAGTTTGGTGAGTCCTTTGGGTGTGGGAATAGGTCCAGCCATAGGGGGATTTTTACAAGCAAGTGCTGGTTATACCCCATTATTTCTCTCATCTGCGGCTTTATGTTCTCTAGGTTTATTATGTATCATTCCCATTGTTAATCCACCTGTTGCCACCAAACCAAATAACAGCAAAAATGATAACTTTTGGCAAATATTAACCAGTCCTCGCGTGCGGATTCCGGCTATCGTCTTATTATTGAGTGGTTTGACATTAGGTAGTTTACATACTTTCATCTCCTTATTCATCAAATCCACGGGAGTTGATTTAAATCCAGGTTTCTTTTTCACCGCTGCGGCTCTCTCCAGTTTTGCTTGTAGATTATTCACTGGTAAAGCTTCAGATCAGTATGGACGGGGTCTATTTGTCACCATGAGTTTGATGGCTTACACACTCTCTATCATCTGTATTTGGCAAGCAAACAACACATTCATGTTTTTATTAGGAGCATTTATGGAAGGTGCTGCTTCAGGTACACTCATTCCCATGATTTCTGTATTGATGACAGATAGGGCTTTACCCCATGAACGAGGCAGAATATTTGGTGCTTCCTTAATGGGATTTGATATCGGTTTAGCGATCGCCGGGCCAGTTTTTGGTACATTTGCTCAAAGCCTGGGTTATCGGAATATGTTTGGTTTAACTACGGGTTTAACCATCCTAGCCATGATCATCTTCCTTACCCAATCTAGCCGCAATATCCCGCAATCTGTGCGCTTTGCCTTAGGTCAGACTGAAGATATTTACGCTGTAAAATGATTTATGAGACTTCCAATTAAAAAAATATCCCAAATTCTCTTGTAGTGCAGGCATCTTGCCTGCTAATAATATCAGGAGGGAACCAGATGCCCATCCCACAAGATTGGATACAGCATTTCCCGGTGTTATGAGTTACAAGAACCCCACCCCCAACCCCCCTGACAAGTGTAGGTTTTTTACATTGTCTTGAGAACAAGACTTGGGGGACAAGGCAGACAAGGTGACAAGGGAGGAAAACGGAGAAGGAATGTATGATTGGTAACAAAACAACCCA
>JANMEE010000273.1:0-23592 GCA_031376645.1 Dolichospermum sp. OTE_75_concoct_329_sub
ACCAGTGTTGAAAGTTGCTGTTCCAACATTGTTGATTCCAGTTGCAGCAGAAGTTGCTATAGTCGCGCCAGTCATAGCCCATGTCAATGAAGCAATAGTACAGTTATCAGCAGTTGTTGGATTTGGCGTAACAACAGAAGCAGTACACAAACCAGTGGCAGTATTCGCTGTCAGGTTCGAAGGACATGAAATAGTCGGTGCAATGTTGTCAGTCACCGTTACAATAAACGAACAAGTAGCAGTTAGACCGGCACTATCAGTTACAATGTATGTAACAGTAGTAACACCAGTGTTGAAAGTTGCAGTTCCAACGTTATTGATTCCAGTTGCAGCGGAAGTCGCTACAGTTACTCCAGTCATAGCCCATGTCAATCTTGTAACGGTACAATTATCACCAGTTGTTGGATTTGGAGTAATTACAGAAGCCGTACACAAGCCAGCCGCAGTATTGGCAGAAATATTCGCAGGACAAGTAATCGTCGGCGCAATATTATCGGTCACCGTTACAGTGAACGAACAATTCGCAGTAAGACCAGCGCTATCCGTTACAGTATAAGTAACAGTTGTAATGCCGGTATTAAATGTTGCCGTTCCAACATTGTTGATTCCAGTTGCGGCAGAAGTCGCTACAGTCGCACCGGTCATTGCCCATGTCAATCTTGTTACAGTACAATTATCACTTATTGTTGGATTAGTGGTAGCAATAGAGGCGAAGCATGATCCAGCAGCGGTATTCGCTGTTAGGTTCGCAGGACAAGTAATAGTAGGCGCAATATTATCCGTTACTGTAACAGTGAATGAACAAGTCGCAATAAGTCCGGCAGAATCGGTTACAATGTATGTCACCGTAGTTACACCAGTGTTGAAAGTGGTAGTTCCAACATTATTAATTCCGGTTGCTGGTGAACTAGCAACAGTCGCTCCTGTCATTGCCCATGTCAATCTGCTTACAGTACAGTTATCACCTGTAGTTGGATTAGTGGTAGCTACAGAAGCGGAGCAAGATCCAGCGCTAGTATTCGCTGTCAGGTTAGCAGGACAAGTAATTGTCGGAGCAATATTATCAGTAACCGTAACAGTAAAAGAACAAGTTGAAGAATTGCTGGACGCGTCAGTTGCAGTGTAAGTAACTGTATTTACCCCAACAGGGAATAACGAACCACTTGCCAGACCACTTGTTAAAACCGGCGTTATGCAATTCGGAACTTCCATTATCCATTGTCTGGCTGTGGAGCCAACATTAATACTCCAGTTGCCAGTGTTATTTATTCTTCCATTATCATGATTTGCCTGAGCAGTACTTGGTTCACCAGTTGCCCAGTTTGTATATGTTATTGGCTCACCACTGGTTGAAAGATATGTTCCTTCAGTAGCGACATCACTAATCCCAAGCCAGGATAAACTTATGCCTGCAGTTGTGAGGTAGCTTGCAATCAATGCGTTTTCAGTTGCTGAATTAATAAACGTAATGTATCCGCCATTTCCTACTGCAGTAGCCTGCGCCGCAGCCCAGGTTTGTGTTCCGCTTGATAGATAATAATTACGTCCATTTGAAGTGCCCAATAAAGTGAATCCCGATATAGTTTGTGGGCAAATACAATTGTCATATACTATCGGAGTAGTATAGTTAACAACAGCACCGCAATTACCTGCCGTCACCGTTGTGGTGACATTCGCAGGACAAATAATCGTTGGTGCAATATTATCTGTTACTGTTGCTGTAAAGGAACATGTTGCTGTGAGTCCAGCCCCATCGGTTACGATATAAGTAATCGTTGTTGCACCTAAATTAAATGATGCAGTTCCAATATTATTAATTCCCGTTGCTGGTGAGGTGGCGGTTGTAGCTCCTGTCATTGACCATGTCAATGCCGTTACTGAACAATTGTCATTTGTTACAGGATTGGGAATGGCCAGTGAAGCTGAACATAAACCGGCATCTACATTACCTGTCTGATTTGCGGGACAAATAATAGTAGGCGCGATATTATCTGTTATGGTTACAGTAAATGCACAGGTCGCCGTGAGACCTGATCCATCAGTTACTGTATATGTAATAGTGGTAACACCAATATTGAATGTTGCCGTTCCGACGTTATTAATTCCCGTTGCAGGTGAGGAGCCAGTAGTTGCTCCAGTCATTACCCACGTCAGTCTGCTTACAGTACAATTGTCTCCGGTTGTTGGATTAGGTGTAATAACAGAGGCCGTGCATAACCCCGGAGAAGTATTTGCAGTTTGATTGGTTGGGCAAGTAACAGTAGGTGCTATGTTGTCCGTAATCGTTACTGTGAAAGAACAAGTCGCAGTTAGTCCCGCACCATCAGTGACAATGTATGTGATTGTTGTAACTCCAACGTTAAAAGTAGTAGACCCTAGATTATTAATGCCAGTTGCCGGAGATGCTCCGGTAGTCGTTCCGGTCATTGCCCAGGTCAATCTTGCAACAGAACAATTATCAGCAGTAACTGGATTTGCCGGGTTTATCGTTCGTGTACAAAGCCCCGCTGTCACATTATTTGATATATTCGCAGGGCAGGTAATGGTTGGAGGTGTTAGATCCTGAACAGTAACAGTAAAGGAACATGTTGAAACATTTCCGGCTCCATCTGTTGCACTGTAATTGATTGTGTTGATTCCCACAGGAAATGCAGAACCACTAGCCAGACCAGATGTCCTGACAGGCGTAATGGCTGCACCTTGACAGTCGAACTCAAGTATAAATGGCAAAGTGCTACTTCCTTGATCATCCCAAAGATTCCCTGAGAAATTGATAACCGCAAAATCCTGATTGCCTGAGTTATCGGGCTGACCAGTGGACCAATTCGTATATAGATTTGGCTCATTGTTAACCCAAACCCAGGTTCCTTCTGTTATTTGATCCGAATAGCCAAGCCAGTGCTGGCCGATTCCAGCCAGAAACGTGCTTTCGCCCGCTGAAGATATTGTAGCCAAATGTCCACCAGCTGCAATTGCAGCAGTATTGGCTGCCGCCCAGTTCATAGTGCTAGTGGAACGATAATAAGTATGCCCATTATAATTTCCAATAACCGTATAACCTGTAATAGCCGTTGGTGCACAACCTGTGCAATTATCGGTTACTGTGGGTGTAGTGTAGGTTGAGATTGCTGTGCAGCTTGCTCCGGCTGTCAGCGTTTGATTTGACGGACAAGTAATAGTTGGAGAGGTTACGTCCGATCGGGTTAAATTAAAAGAGCATGTTGCTATGTTACCTGCTGCATCTGCCGCATTAATCGTGATAATCGTTATTCCCGTTCCGGTTAAAGTCGTTCCCGCTGCGGGAGTTTGCGTGACAACAATTGATCCTGTTGCAGTGCAATTATCACTTACCGTGACAAGTGAAGTATAGTTCGGTACTATCGAAGTGCAGGATGTCCCTACATTTATCGTCTGGGCACCAGGGCACGTAATGGATGGCGCAATATTATCCGTTACAGTCACTGTAAAAGAGCACGTACTCACATTACCCGAAGGATCTGTAGCCGAATAATTAACCGTATTTACACCAACAGGAAACGCACTTCCACTGGCCAATCCTGAGGTGAGGACTGGTGTAATACAACTTTTTTCCATTACAAAGCTCAGACCGGATGAACCATTAAGGTCATTCCATAATCCATTGTTCAGCATTTGTACGAAATCCTCATTACCGCTGTTATTGGGTTCACCACCATTCCAACTGGTGAAGGTGTTGGGTTGACCATTGGTCCAAGCAAATGTTCCTTCGGTAGTCTGATCTGTGAAACCTATCCAAACCGATCCAATGGAGAAAGATGTTAGGGCAGTTCTGATAAATGTGTTTTCGGCTGTATTGGAAATGGCAGCAAGTGTGTAACCGAGCCCCGTTGCAGTGGTATTGGCCGTTGCCCAATTCATGGTTGCAGTAGAAACATAATAAGCACTGCCATTGAACACGCCCAATGAAGTATAACCTGCAATAGCCGGAGCGGTCGAACAAGATCCACAATTGTCATTGGCCGAAGGTGCTGTATAATTTACCACTGCAGTGCATGTTCCGGCGACAGTATTGGCTGTAATATTCGATGGGCAGGTAATGGTTGGAGCGATTAAATCATCAACCGTAACGGTGAAAGAACAACTCGCTGTGAGATTGCTGGCATCCGTTACAGTGTACGTTACAGTAGTTGTACCTACATTAAATAAATAGGTGCCAACATTATTGATTCCATTTGTGGGTGAGCTTGCTACTGTTGCACCCGTCATTGCCCATGTCAATTTTGAAATTGTCGTACAGTTGTCTGCTGTAACGGGATTGGAAGTAACCACCGATGCGAGGCATGCACCAACACTTGCTGTGGCGGTTAGATTTCCGGGACAGGTAATAGTCGGTGCAGTATTGTCAATTTTGTTGACGTTAAAAGTACAAGTTGAAATATTGCCAGCCTGATCGGTGGCCGTAAGTGTTACTGGTGTAATTCCTATACCTGAAACTGTTGTCGATGCTGCTGGTGACTGAGTTATTGTAATTGAAGATGCCGAAGAGCAGTTGTCACTTACTGTAGCCAGCGATGTGTAATTTCCCAAACTGCCTGAACACGCGGCATCAAGTACTAATGTCTGAGCTGCCGGACAAGTAATAGTTGGCAGAATATTATCCGTAACCGTTACAGTAAAGGAACATGAAGTTGAATTTCCCGAGGCGTCCGTTGCGCTGTAATTAATTGTATTTACTCCTAAAGGAAAACTGCTTCCGCTTGCTAATCCTGAGGTTAATGTAACAGGTATACAAGGCAACTCTAATACATATCTCAGTGTTGAAGTAGGGGGTAAATCGTTCCATTGTCCTGCTGCGTTTACTACTTGACCATAATCCTCTGTACCGCCGCTATTGTCTGGTTGACCTCCGTTCCAATTCGTATAAGTTGTACTCTGACCATTCGACCAAACGAATGTCCCTTCTGTTGCCGCATCATTGTAACCAATCCAATAATTGGTTCCTGCGCCTAATGCTGGTATCGCTGTTACTGCATTCCTCACAAAAGTGTTTTCTGTTGCATTATCCATAGCAACCAAATTTCCTCCAAATGCAATTGCAGCAGCATTTGCTGCTGTCCATGTTACTGCTGTTCCCGATATGTAATAGGCACGTCCGTTCGATGTTCCTAACAAGGTCATTCCTGTTAGTGTTGGAGGTGTCGTACAATTTCCACAATTATCTGTTGCTATGGGTGTAGTATAGTTTACCACGGCTGCGCACGTTCCTGCAGTTGTTGTCGTTGTAATATTTGAAGGGCATATAATGGTCGGCACTATTCCATCTGTGACAGTGACGGTGAACGAACAGTTACTGGTATTGCCCGAATAATCGGTTGCTTCCCATGTTACATTGGTAGTGCCGATTGGGAAAACACTACCACTGGCTGGTCCTGAAACTAAATTTATTCCAAGACAATCGAATTCAACTATAAATGGAAGGCTTGTGCCAGTTGTAGTTCCCTGATCGTCCCAGTTTAAACCACTCCAGTTGAGTACCTGATAATCTTGATTTCCCCCAGAATTATTTGGCTCACTTGGGGCCCATGAAGTATAAACAACTGGCTCACCGGTTACCCAAACCCAGGTTCCTTCTGTTACCTCATCCGACATTCCTCCCCAATGCAAACCAATTCCACCAAGAAATGCATTTTCTGCCGCACTGCTGATGGTCGCAAGGTGACCACCAAGTGCTATGGCTGCTGCTTTTGCGTTTGGCCACAAGGCTGTTGTAGTTGATCGGTAATACGTATGACCATTGTATGTTCCTATTAGAGTATAGCCTGCTATTGAAGTTGGCGCACAGAGACTGCTGCAATTATCCGTTGCTGTGATTGTGTAGCTTACTGGTGCACCACACAAACCAGCAACTGCGGCAGTAGTTATATTCGCTGGACAACTAACTATTGGTGGAACTGTTTCAACTTTGCTTATTAGAAACGAACATGAAGATGTATTGCCCGACAAATCTGTTACCGTCAATGTAATACTTTGCAATCCACCTCCTGTAACTGTGCTTCCTGCTGCTGGTGATTGTGTCACAACCAATGAGGCTGTCGGGGTGCAATTGTCGCTTACAGTGGCCAGGCTGGTGTAGTTCGGTAAGATTGCATTGCACGTTGCATCTATTGAAAGTGTCTGCGTGGCAGGGCAAGTTATTGTGGGTGCAATCGCTTCAGTAATTGTAACAGTGAAGGAACAGGATGTCGAATTGTTCGAAGCATCGGTTACGGTATAAGCAATGGTTGTTACCCCGGCGTTGAAGGTTTGAGTGCCTACACTATTGATTCCGGTTGCCGGAGATGTCCCGGTTGTCGCTCCCGTCATAACCCAGGTTCTTCTCACAATACCACAGTTGTCGTTAGTAACAGGATTATTTGTTGCTAAAGAACGACTGCAAGTTCCTGCTGTCACTGTATTGGTCAGGTTTGCCGGACAAGTTATTGTCGGCGCAATACTATCTGTAATTGTAACTGTAAAAGTGCAACTTGCAATTCTGCCTGATCCATCGGTTACTGTATAGGCGACTGTGGTTATGCCAAGATTGAATGTGAAGGTTGAAATAGTATTTATTCCACTACCTGGTGAGGTTGCGACAGTTGCTCCAGTCATAGACCATAACAATCGACTTATTGAGCAATTGTCTGAATAAGTTGGCGCTGGAACACTAATTGTTCCTGTACAAATACCGGCACCAATTGATCCGGTTTGATTCCCGGGACAGGTAATTACAGGGTCAATATTGTCTGTAATTGTTACTGTAAACGTACAAGTAGCAGTTCTGCCTGCTGCATCTGTAGCAGTATATGCAATGGTTGTTACGCCAAGATTGAATGTATATATTCCAATAGTATTAATGCCTGTGGTCGGCGACACAGCTACAGTAGCACCGGTCATTGCCCAGGTTAATCTTGCAACTGAGCAATTGTCCGAATACGTAGGGTTAGGTGTGGTTATGGACCCTGTGCATAAACCAGCGCTGACGTTTCCTGTTTGATTACCTGGACATGTAATAGTTGGATTAGTATTATCTGTTACATTAACTGTATACGAACAGTTCGAATTATTTCCAGTCGCATCTGTGGCAGTATAAGTTACTGTGGTTATTCCTAAATTAAATGTACTTGTTCCTGCTAAGTTTACTCCCGTTGCAGGTGAAGCATTGGTTGTTGCCCCTGTCATTGCCCATGTTAAAGTTGAAAATGAACAATTATCTACATAAGTTGGATTAGGATTGACAACTGAAGCAGTACAGGATGTGCCTGATGTAGTTGCCACAATGTTAGCAGGGCAATTCAATAGTGGGCCGGTTGCATCTACTACAGTCACCGTAGAAGTACACGAAGATGTATTTCCGCTGTTATCAGTAACCGTTAACGTCACCGTATTAGCACCAATATTGGAGCAAAACAAATAAGAAGGAGAAACCGACATCGATGCAATCGAACAGTTGTCTGTGCTATTGTTGTTTATTGTATTGGGCCCGATTGAGGCAAATGCAGAAGTTGGATACAGTAGGTTATTAAAAGAGGCTCCTACGGCTCCCGCTGTTGCACCGCGAGCTGTACTGCCATCTGTTCCGAACGCTCCTCCTGTTGTTGCCAGTGTTACGTTCGTTGGAACCGTAGCACCTTTGTATCTGATTACACCACCACCACCGCCACCGGCGGGGCCGTGATTGCCGGTGGTATTACCTCCATTGGCACCATTTGAACTTACAGCTAATGCTGCGCTTACACTATTGACGTTTAAAAGAACAGTTCCACCTGCACCGCCGCCGC
Source organism: Dolichospermum sp. OTE_75_concoct_329_sub (assembly GCA_031376645.1). Classification (GTDB taxonomy): domain Bacteria; phylum Cyanobacteriota; class Cyanobacteriia; order Cyanobacteriales; family Nostocaceae; genus Dolichospermum. The sequence goes on from JANMEE010000273.1 coordinate 7,797, forward strand.
CGGCACCATCATTACTCGCCGCAGTTGGAGCAACGCCATTTGCATTGATCGTAAAACCATTGGGCACAATTTGGTTGGCAGAGATGATTATAATACCACCACCATCACCTCCTGCACGGGCACCGCCATCATTCTGATGTCCACCACCACCACCACCACCCATAAAGAGCCTGGATGAATTTGTATTCGAACTAAGCGAAAGACCTCCAACTCCTCCATAGGGCTGATTGCATCCGGCGCCGCTCCACTCAAGACCGCCGCCGCCACCTGCGCCAAAGTTTCCTCCGCCCGCACCTCCGGCGTTCACGTGGTTACCGCCACCTCCACCATTGGCTTGTTTACCTCTGCCGGCTCCCTGTGTTGTGCCAAGGTTCACAATTCCTTCTCCTTTATTTCCTCCAAAGTTGGAGGGCGAGGCAAATACATAATTGCTGGTTCCAGGACATGCTGTAAAGAAATTATTGGAGACAGTACCTCCTCTGAATCCATTACCCACCGCAGTAACTCCTGCATTCATTGTTATAGTTCCGGCAGCATCAAAAGCCACAATTCCTCCTGTGGATCCATTCCAGTCAAGGGGTAGAACTGTGCCTGTTATGGTAACGTTATTGTATTCCGGAATACTTACCAATTGCACTGTTCCGGAAACCGAATAATTTTGCGTGATCGGCCCCTGAAGTGTTATCATACTTCCGGCAATTGCTGTAATTCTTGAATATTCAAAGGTGCCGGCAAAACCTATGCTTACCAAATCTCCAAAGGTGGATGCATCAGCGGTATTTACTGTTGCGCCTTGCATTTGTATGAGCAAAACCTTCGATCCAATCGTAAAGCCAGCTATCGAGGATACGGTAACAGTGTTGCTGCCCACTGCCGTTACAGCGGCATAGCTATTGACGATGCCCGAAATTGAAGCATTTGTTAGAATGGGTGCTTGTCCCAGTGTTACGGTTGCATTCTGACAGTTCGCCGAAGGTGGAGTGGTATCAGCAGTAGAGGTCGTTACTGTAATTGTAAATGAACATGACACGGAATTATTTGTGGCATCAGTGGCAGTATAGGTCACACTGGTAGTACCACCATTAAATGTATAAGTACCCAGTGTATTGATTCCAGTGATTGGTGAAGTCGCATTTGTGGCCCCGGTCATTACCCAAATCAATTTCGTCACGCCACAATTGTCTGAATAGGTTGGAGCAGTGGTTGCAATCGAAGCCGTACATACACCAACGCCGGCGCTGGTTGTAACATTGGCCGGGCACGCCAGAACAGGAGGAGTATTGTCGTTGACAGTTACTGTTGAAGTACAATTGGCTACGTTACCATTAGTATCAGTAACAGTGAGAGTGACAGTATTGGTCCCTATATTACTACATGTAAAATAGGATGATGAAACATTCATAAATTGAATTCCACAATTGTCTGAGCTCCCGTTGTTGATTTGATTTACTCCCACTGAGGCAAAAGCTCCTGATGGAATGCTCAAACCATTTCTTACAATACCGGACCCTCCTGGTGTTGCAGACCACGCATCACCTAGAATACTTCCATTGGTTCCACCGGCAGTGTTGGTAGTTAGATTAATGGGAAGTGTTGAGCCAGAGTGCCATACCATACCACCTCCGCCACCTCCGCCAGTTCCGTTTTGTGCAGTACTTGGACTACCTCCGTTTCCACCGAGGACCGATAAATTCAGCGCAGCAGTTATGCTGGTCACATTTAGAAGAATACTTCCACCTGCTCCGCCACCGCCGGAGCCATCATTTCCTGAGTTGGCCGCCGTTTGACCATTGGCTGTGATTGTAAATCCATTCGGGATAATTTGATTGGCACTTATTATAATTATGCCTCCACCATCGCCTCCGGCACTACCGAGTGTATTGTTTTGCTGACCACCACCACCGGCACCCCCCATGAAAATTCTATTGATATTCGTAAAACTATTTACAGAAAATCCACCAATGCCACCGTTGATTAATGCACTTGCAAAGTGTCTTCCTCCTTCACCTCCGATTCCGATGTTTCCTCCTCCGGCGCCTCCTGCATTGAGTGCATCACCACCGCCACCACCGTTGGCTCTTCTTCCGCGGGCTGCTCCAAAGGCGGCTACTATCCCTGAAATTCCTTCGCCTTTATCACCCGCTAAACCATTGGGTGAGGACAAAACAAAATCTGTAATATTGCTGGTACTGTTATCCGTTGATCTTGCGCCTCCTCTGAATCCATTGTTGTTGGCATTGATGCCCGCATTCATTGTAATTGTGCCGGCAGCGTCAAATGCTATTACGCCACCCGTTGTTCCATTCCAGTCCTGGGCGGTAATGGTTCCGGTAATCGTAACGTTGTTGTATTCCGGAACAAATATGAGTTGGACAGCATTGGCTACTGTATATATATTGATTAAATTCGATTGAAGCGTAATCACATTACCCGCTATAGACACGATTCTCGAAAATTCAAAATTTCCTGCTGAACCCAGAGATGTCAGCGCACCGCTGCTTGCCGTGTTCGTGGTATTTACGGCAGCACCATTCATTTGAATCAACAGAACTTTACTGCCAACTGAAAATCCCGCGGCCGAGCCAACTGTAACCGAGTTAATGCCAATTGCACTCACCGCTGTATAAACGTTTATCGTACCTGAGATACTGGCATTACTTAAGGTTGGGGCAGCGCCTAAATTGATCGTTACACTCTGGCAAACCGGAACGGGCAGGACCACATCCGTTGTTGGATCAGGACATTGAGCGAATCCCGAAACGTGAAATATCAGCGAACTGATTATTGCCAGAAAAACTGGAATAAATCTTTGGATAAACATATAAAACGGTGGGTTGAGGTTCAAATTTTTCAAGAAATGAGAACAGTTGTGGTGGTGTGTAGAAGCAATTCTCATTTGTTGGCTTGCGGGTATGAGTTCAAAGAAGTGATTCTGGCGAATTCCAAATTTCGAATGCCGGAATAAAGTGCAATGACCAGCAAGAGCTTTGATCTTTTGTGAAAAATGGAGGGTAGTTTGGAGAGTTGCTGAGGAGTATCAGTGATGGGGAAAATGTTTTGAGTGACGAACTTAGAAATCCGATGGATAAAAGTAAAAACCGGGGTGCAATTTCCATAGATGAATTTCGATCTATTGAAAATGGCCCCAGACCACTCCATGGCAATGGCTGCGTTCAATGCGGAAACATCAAACTGGTTAACTGTAGTTTGCCGGGTCGGTAATAAAGTATCCAAATCCTTTCTTTATCGCTAAGTATGTAACACAATCGAGGGGGATTCCCTCATCATTATATTTATACATAATGAACGACATGAATTTCAATCATGAAACGCCCACATGCAATTGTCGCAAAAAATCCAGGTCAAAGTTTTTCTGGGTAATGCAAGATCCCCACATTCACTTACGGGGCCGAATTTTGGTTAGGGTTAGTGGTATTTCCGGCGCTGTAAAGAAAATATTTTCTTGTGGCACATTGTATTATGAAATATTGTGTTTTGAAGATGAAATTGTTAATGAATACAAGAGTTGTGGAGGGTTTTGAAAACTGCCATTTATTCACAATAAGGCGCTCATTAGTCGCGATTTTTATTTTTTATTATCGAATAAGTTTAACCGATTTTTTATTATTCGTCATTCTCATGTAAATAAAAAAAAGCCTCCGAATGGAAGCTTTTTTTATAAGCAAAGTGTAGAATTACTTCACTTCATTTTGATTGTCAGAATGCAATGCTCAATGATAATCTCATTGGCTGTAGTGTAAATTTCTGACTTGGGCTAATCTATAATCGCAATCTAAAATTCTTTTTCAGTAATCTCTATTTATCAGTTTGACAAATTTAATATGGGCTTTACTCAAATCAGTTCTGATCCTGCTAGTGGCCTTCGGAAGCATAGAAGTTAAAAATATCTTGGATAAACTATGCGCTTCTTCTTCGATTTCATGGCATAAATCATAGATAACTCATGACTGCCATAATTGGTGCGGATAAGCGCATTGGCAGAAATGTCAAATGAATATCCTACTTTCCATTGTTTGTCAAACTGCCACTGGAACAATAAGCCGGCACTTTCCTGATAGTGGTAGAAAAGCCCTCCCGTAAAATTTTTCAGGAAAATTACATTCGCATAAATTCCAACTGAAAGTGGAGCATTAAGCGTGGCGCGTACAATTGCAGTAGGTTGAATGCTTACGTCTTTGTTGATCTTCCAGATTTTACCACCTGTAAAATAAATAGTAGGCTCCTGTTTTCCTGAAAGTAAGGCATAGCCAGGATTGGATTTTTTATCCAATCGCGGACGCAATAATTTAGGACAGGATATCCCAATAAAATGATCTTTCTTCGAATAGAAAGCCCCAAACCCTACATTCATCAGGAACAAACCTCTGGTATTGGTCATAAAGGATTCATCCTGCTGACCATAATAATCACTGGTTAGATTCAATGCGGTAAGATTATTTTGAAACAATTCTACAGACGCCTTTGCTCCAAATGATAACGTAGCATGGTTGACCAATCTCAGGCGGTATGCAAAATCTCCAGACACAGCCAATCTGCTCGTCGGGCCGATTTTGTCATGCCATAGTGTAGCACCAACGGCAAGCTCATTCCTCTTTAATGGAGTATCAAAACTCACGATCTGTGTATTTGGCGCTCCTTTAAATCCCAACCATTGACTGCGGTGAATAGCCGTTACCATTGCTTGCTCTCTATAACCGGCATAACCAGGATTGATGAAGAGTTTGTTTACCACGAATTGAGTATTCATGGCCTCTTGCTGAGCATAACTCTCATCGATGTTGATGAAGTTAAGAAATACGAGTATGAAAATTATCTTTTTCATAAAGTTAGTTTTATGATCTTTATCCATTATCTGTTGAGGTACACATATCCTTTAATTGGTTTTTCACCAATTCCTAAATCAAGTACATAGAAGTAGGTGCCTTTGGGCAACAAACCATTCCCCAGTGTTAAGCTGGATTCAGACCTGCCATCCCAATCATTTGCATATTGTTTTCTTTCAAATACCCTATGTCCCCATCTGTTGTAAATCGTAAGATGACTATTCGGATAATCAACTATGCCAATTATTTCGAATACATCATTTACACCATCACCATTGGGTGAAATTCCTTCAGGAATAATCACGAACAGATAACATTCAACATTGAATACAACCCAGCCCGTATCACATGCGCCATAAGTGTCGCACAATATGTAACCTACGCTGTCAATACCACACCATTCTCTCGGATCAACACTGTATGTCATGGTGCCATCATCATTCAATACTGCTTCTCCTCCAATACCAGGAAGAATCAAGGTTATGGTAATGCTGTCGCCATCGGGATCATAATCATTGCCGTAGATATCAATTGTTACTGAAGTGTCTTCTTCAAGAAAATCAGTTCCGTCGTTCACGGCAACAGGCGGGGTATTTACTAAAACCTGGAAGCTGCATGTGTCTGCATTACCTGCAGGATCAGTGGCAACATAAGTTACTGTTGTAAATCCATGAGGGAAAACATCACCTGGCTCCAATCCTTCTATCAATGTTAATGTGCTCGAACAATTGTCTGTAGTAATCGGAAGCGAATAATTCAAAATCGGATCTACAACTACAGTATCACCAGGACACACAATAGTTGGCAACTCATTGTCGATTACTGTAACATTAAATGTGCAGGCAGAAATATTTCCGGTTCCATCTATCATGTTGTAAACGACTTCAGTTGTTCCGACAGGGAAAACTGATCCACTTTCTAATCCACTAACCAGCACGCTTGATCCATTTGCAGTTCCACAATTGTCCACAAAACTTGGTGCTGTATAAGTAACCATTGCGCCACAAACCCCGGGATCATTGTTGAGTGTTACATCGTCATTACAAACTGGCGCTGGAAGCTCGTTGTCGATTACTACTACATAGAAATTACATTGCACTGTATTGCCACTTAAATCAGTGAATTCGTAAATCACTTCTGTTGTTCCAACTGGGAAGAATTCTCCCGAATTGAATCCCACTATAAGTGTAGTATCAGCTAAGCCACAATTATCTGTCGCCATTGGTATGTCATAAGTAACAAGTGCACCGCACTCTCCCGGATCATTGAATGAATTTACAATGTAACCACAATTGTCTGCAATCGGATTTTCATTGTCAACCACACTGATCATCTGGTCGCATATTGTAGTGTTACCATGAATGTCTGTAATGGTCCATGTCACTGTTGTAAATCCTGTTGGATAAACACCAGATGCGTCTGTTGTGCCATTGATATTGTTGGTCACAGAAAGTACTTCGCAGTTGTCAGAAACGGATGGCGCAGGAACTGTTATCATCGCTGAACACAGACCTTCATCATTCGATACTTCGATATTTTCCGGACATGTGATCATAGGTAATTCAACATCGTCCACCACAATACTCATCGTGCAAGTTGAAACATTGCCATGAATATCTGTGAGAGTCCATATCACATCTGTAGAACCTACAGGGTAGATTCCCGAAGCATTGTTTGTGTTGTTGAAGTCGTTCAGAATCGATTGTACCTGGCAGTTATCTGCAACCACAGGAACAGGAATTGTCACAAGTGCTGAACACAATCCTACATCATTAGAAAGACTCATGTTATCAGGACAAACAAGCGTTGGCAATTCAGTGTCGTTCACTGTAATGCTCATTGTACATGTATTGACATTACCATGAATATCTGTAATGGTCCATGTAACAAGTGTAGTTCCTACCTCATACACCGCACTCGCATCTGATGTTTGAGTGTAATCATTTACAATCGTTGCTACTCCACAATTGTCAGAGTTAACAGGCAGTGGAACAGTTACAAATGCTTCGCACAATGTCGTATCATTTTCAACAACAATATCTATCGGACAAGTAATCGAAGGAATTTCATTGTCAACTACTGTAATGCGCATATCGCATGTAGTTACATTGCCATGAATATCTGTAATGGTCCAGAGTATCGTTGTCTCACCTTCAGAATAAATGTCAGTGGCATTATCAGTATTGTTATAATCATTAACAATAGTGGCAATTGCACAATTGTCTGAAACTGCCGGTTGCGGAACCGTTACCAATGCAGAGCATTGTCCCGGATCATTGTTCACTTCAATGTCCGATGGACACGTTACTACAGGTGCCTCAATATCATTCACTGTAACCATCATTGTGCATGATGTGGCGTTGCCATAAATATCTGTTACAGTCCATGTAATTGTTGTAACACCTTCATTGTAATAATCAGATGCATCCGCAGTATTGTTATAATCATTCACAACCGAGGCTACGCTGCAATTGTCGTCTACCTGCGGCATTGGAACTAATACCTGTGCTCCACAGAAAGTTGCATCATTCGTTACAACAATATCCGATGGGCATATTATGGTTGGTGCCTCCGGATCTTCTATTGTAATGGTTTGTGTGCATGTGGTGATATTTCCATGAATATCAGTAATAGTCCATATTATTGTTGTTGTTCCAACATTGTACACATCACTTGCATCTGAAGTATTGTTGTAATCATTCACCACACTCAGAATTCCACAATTGTCTGATACTACCACCGAGTCGATCGAAACCATCGCATCGCAGGATCCATTGTCATTGATCTGAACAATATCCAATGGACACGTCACCACTGGTGCTTCGTTGTCGGTTACCACTATCGTTGTTGAACAGGTCGAAATATTGCCGTGAATGTCTGTTATTGTCCATGTTACTGTTGTAGTACCTTCCTGATAAATTCCAGAGGCATCTGCTGTATTGTTGTAATCATTGATCACTGTCGCTACAGCACAATTGTCGGAAATTACCGGAACAGGAACAACTAAACTGGCCTCACAAACTCCTGAATCTGTATTTACACTGATGTCAGAAGGACATGTTACAAAGGGTTGTTCCACATCATTTATAGTAATATTTGTTGAACACATATTGATGTTTCCATGAATATCAGTGATGGTCCAGGTCACTGTTGTTGTTCCTACTGGATAAACAGCAGAGGCATTTGCAGCGCTGGTCCAATCATTTACTATGCTCGCAATACCGCAGTTATCACTTACTACTGGTAAATCTACCAGCACGTTTGCCTCACAAACCGATGGGTCAGAATCTTGAGTAATTGCATTCGGACAAGTAACTATTGGAAGCTCATTGTCCAGTACAACTACTGTATGTGCGCAAGTCGAATTATTTCCGTAGATGTCAGTTATAGTCCAGATCACTGTAGTTGTACCAACCGGATAAGTATCGGTTGCATCTGGCGTATTGTTGTAATCATTCGTTACAGTGGCTATCGTACAATTGTCACTTGCAAATGGATTCGCTATATTGATAAATGCATTGCATACTCCGGCATCGTTGTTTACAGTAGTGTCATTAGGACATACAACTACTGGATTTTCATTGTCAATAACCGTAACACTCATCGTGCACATTGTTACATTGCCATGAATGTCTGTAATGGTCCACTCAACGTTGGTTACACCTACCACATAAGTGTCAGTACCATCATTGGTTGAATTGTAATCATTTGTGATCGTTGAAATGGCACAGTTATCAGAAACCACTGGCAGCGGCATTGTTACAAATGCTTCACAAACTCCCGCATCATTGAATACTGATATATTCGAAGGACAGGTAACCACCGGAGCTTCGTTGTCTTCAACTGTCACCACATTTGAGCAAGTCGATATATTTCCATGAATATCTGTTACGGTCCAGGTTACTGTGGTTTGTCCAACATTGTATACATCACTCGCATTGTTAGTGCCATTGTAATCATTCACAATAGAAGCAATTGCACAATTATCAGTCGAAACAGGATTGCTTAATGTTACGAATGCAGTGCAATTACCATTGTCGTTATTAACAGTGATATCGTTCATGCACGTTATTACCGGAGCTTCATTATCAATTACAACAATTGTCTGAACGCATGTTGCAGAATTTCCATAAAGATCGGTCACCGTCCACGTTACTGTAGTTGTTCCCACAGGATAAGTATCTGTTGCGTTAGCCGTGTTGTTGTAATCGTTGGTTACACTGGCCACTGCACAATTGTCGCTTGTTACCGGTGAGGCAATATTGATGAACGCTTCACAAACTCCACCATCATTAAATACTGTGGTATCCGAAGGGCAAGTAATTACCGGAAGCTCAGGATCCTGTACTGTTACGCTCATCGAACAAGTGCTCACATTGCCGTGAATATCTGTGATAGTCCACAATATATTGGTGAGACCAACAGGATATACATCTGTGGCATCTGCTGAGTTGTTGTAGTTGTTAACCACGCTTGCAATACCACAATTGTCAGAAACTGTTGGCGCTCCTATTGTCACCATCGCTGAACAAACTCCCGGATCATTCAATACCGAAATATTCGAAGGGCAACTTACAATCGGATCTTCATTGTCGATCACTGTAACTTGTATTGAACAAGTATTGATATTGCCATGAATATCTGTTACAGTCCAGGTCACAGTAGTTGTTCCCTCAGGATAATAAGCTGATGCATTTGTTGCTCCGGTGTAATTATTTACTACTGTATTAACACCACAGTTATCATCACTTACAGGAACCGGCACAGTTACCACAGCACCACAACTTCCATTGTCATTATTAACTGTAATATTAGACGGACAAGTTATTGATGGTGTTTCACTGTCAACAACTTCTACTGTCATTGTGCATTGTGCGATATTTCCATAAATGTCAGTTACGGTCCATTCGATTGTAGTAAGACCTACCGGATACACACCGCTCGCATTGGATGTGTTGGTTCTGTTATTAACTACACTCAGAACAGCGCAGTTATCAGCCGTCACTGGAATTGGAACCACCACAAAAGCAGTGCAATTTCCAGTGTCGTTGTCTTGCACAATGGACGCAGGACAAGTAATTGTCGGAACTTCGTCGTCATTCACAATTATTTGTTGAACGCATGTGCTTACATTGTTATGAATGTCAGTAACCGTCCATGTGATGTTATGGGTACCAACCGGGTAGTTGTCGCTTGCATCACTTGTATTGTTGTAAGAATTTGTAATGGAAAGAATTCCACAATTGTCATTGGCGGTAATTGCCGGAACAACAATCGTCGCATTACAAACACCGACCTCGTTTGACACCATGATGTCTGAAGGACATGTAATCAGCGGAGACTCATTGTCATTGACTGTTACGGTCATTGTGCATGAGGCACTGTTTCCGTTTAGGTCGGTTACTGTCCACACAATAGTTGTTGTTCCTTCCGGATAAATTCCAGATGCATTATTCGTATTGTTATAATCATTTGTCAGGCTGGCAACGAAGCAATTATCAGATACTGTCGGTTGAGGAATAGCAACTGTTGCTTCGCAAACACCAGCATCGGTATTTACATTGATGTTAGATGGACAAATAATCGTTGGATTAATAACGTCTTCAAGAGTCACATCAAATGTACAATCTGTTGCATTGTTGCTGTCGTCCGTTATTGATATCGTTACAGGAACTACAGTGCCATGCCCGCTAAATACAGTTCCTGGTGCGGGTAATTGTGTGTAGGTGAGATTCATGTCACAATTGTCATTTGCAACAACCTGTGAAGTATAATCCGGAAGAATGAATTCGCAAACTGAATTTACCGATTCTGTTACCGCAGGTGCGCAACTTACTATTGTCGGCACTGTTGTGTCTTCTACAATTACATCGAATGTGCATATACTGATGTTACCAGTATCATCCATTACAGTAATGGTAATCGTGGTAGTTCCTGCTACTAATTGACCGGCAATCGGATCTTGAGTAATGTCAAGTGAAGAATCACAATTGTCACTCGCCACAATCAGTGCCGTATAATCTGCAAGAGCAAATTGGCAAGTAGCATCGGCTGTTACGATTTGGTCGGTTACACAAGTCGTTATCACCGGAACACTATTGTCAACAGGAGTAACCGTGAATCCGCAAGCGGATATATTCGATTCTGAGTCGATGGCATAAATGACGATGGTTGTAGGTGTAGTAATTATTGTACCAGGCGATGGATCCTGATAAACAAGTGGATTGGCATCGCAGTTATCACTTGTGTATACACCATATTGACTAATGTAATCTGGAATTGTAAATCCACAACTGCTGTTCACAGTCTCACTTAAACTTGAGGGACAGTTGTAGATGTACGGAGCTGTCTGGTCACTTGGAGTGACTTCAAATGTACATGTGGTAATATTACCGGCATCATCCGTTGCAGTTATTTCAATAATTGTGTTACCCACTATGACCGTATTGGCAGGAGGTGATTGAACAATTGTAACACTGGCATCACAATTATCTGTGGCCGAAACACTAAATTCAGTGATGTAATTGTGAAGAGTATAATCACAATCATCAGTGAAGGCCACAGAGATATTTGCAGGGCAATTGATAATGGTTGGAGCAATGTTATCATTTGGTATAACTGCAAATGCGCACGAAGCTGTGTTACCTGATGAATCAATTCCTGTTATTGTAATAACGGCACTAGATGTAATTACTGTTCCTGCCACTGGTGATTGAGTCAAAGGAACAAGCACATCACAATTATCTGTAACGCCAACCATGGATGTATAATCTGGTAGGGTGAAATTACATGTAGCACTGAAATCAACCAATTGATTGCCCGGACAGGTAAGAATTGGGTCTTCATCGTCAAGCACAGTAACCATCATGCTGCATGTGTTGGTATTGCCATGGATGTCTGTTACTGTCCAAACAATGTTTGTTAGTCCTTTCGGATAAGTTCCACTGGCATTTGCATCACCATCAAGGCTGTTGGTGAATGAAAGTACTGCACAATTATCACCTACTGTGGGCTGCGGAACAGTTACAGATGCGTCGCAAGTGCCAGCATCAGTTCCAATGGTAATATTCGCAGGGCAGGTAATCGTTGGAATTTGATTGTCGATTACTTCAATGTCTTGTGAACATGTATTGGTATTTCCACTGACATCAGTAACTGTCCAGATCACCGTTGTAATTCCTACGGCATAAACACCGCTCGCATTCGAAGTGCCGGTAATGTTGTTGGTTACACTCAGGATCGCGCAATTGTCTGAAACAACTGGCGCCGGAACAATTATATTTTTGTTGCAAGCTCCGGGAGTATTGAACACCGAAATATTTGCAGGACAAGTAATGGCCGGAATTTGATTGTCAACCACAGTGATGGTCATATTGCATGTTGTGCTATGACCATGGTCATCCAATACAGTCCATATAACAGTTGTCGAACCTACAGGATAGGTGTCACTTGCATTTCCGGTGTTGTTATAATTATTCGTCACCGAAACTACATTGCAATTGTCTGATGTTACAGGAACCGGAACAGCTATTACTGCATTACAAACGCCTGCATCTGCGTTCACAGTAATATTTGCAGGACATGTAATTTGTGGGAATTGATTGTCAACTATAGTTACAATCTGATTGCAAGTCGCAGTATTTCCGGCAACATCAGTAACGGTCCACAATATGGTTGTGCTACCGATCGGATAATTGCCCGAAGCATTATTCGTTCCCGTAATACTATTGACCACAGTTGCCACAGCACAGTTATCTGCTGTAGCTGGTGCAACTATGGTGACATTAGCATTGCATTGACCCGGGTCTGCGTTTTGTGTTAGGTTGGCAGGGCATGTGATGGTTGGGTCAATACTATCGTTCAAAGTGACATCGAATGTGCAATTGCTCGAATTGCCATTGTCGTCGCTTACAGTTATGGTGATGGTTACTGCAGTACCATGAGTAGATACTACAGTTCCGGGTGCGGGAAGTTGTGTATAAGTCAGGCTCAAATCACAATTGTCAATTGCTATGATCAGTCCTGTATAATTGGGTAAGGCAAAAGTGCAAGCCGCGCCCAATTGTTCTGTTCTGTCTGTCGCACAAGCTGTTATAACAGGTGCATCAGTATCATTTACGATTACGTCAAAGCTGCAGGTACTGGCATTGCCATAATCGTCAGTGGCTGTTATGGTTACCGTTGTAGTTCCCGAAACAGTTGTTCCTACTGCAGGACTTTGCGTGATGTCCAGCGATAAATCGCAATTATCTGATCCGCTTACAAGTGAGGTGTAATCTAACATTACAAACTGACACGTACTGTTGGCTGAAACGGTTTGGTCTCCAGGACATGTCACTGTAGGATCTTCATCGTCTGAAACTATTACAGTTTGTGTACAGGTTGAAATATTGCCGTGAATGTCAGTAACGATCCAGGTGATCGAGGTTGTTCCGATAGTATAAATTCCACTTGCATTGTTGTCTCCGTCTATGCTGTTGGTTACAGATAGTACACCACAGTTGTCGCTTGTTGCAGGTGATGGAATTAGCAGGTTGGCCGAGCAGAGTCCATTGTCAGTACCAGCATTGATATTCGCAGGACAGGTAATTACCGGTGCCTGATTATCGGTTACTGTAATTACTTGCGAACAAGTAGCAATGTTGCCACTTCCATCAGTCACTGTCCAGATCACTGTAGTGGTTCCTACAGGATAGATTCCAGATGCATTATTGGTATTGTTGTGGTTATTAACTACCGAAGCTACACTACAATTGTCTGCTGTTGTTGGACCGGGTACTACCACATTGGCAGTGCACAATCCCGCTGCTGCAAACACGCTTACCGGTGCTCCGCAAGTAATAGTAGGATTCTGATTGTCTGTAACGTTTACAGTTTGTGTGCAGGTATTTATATTGCCATTTACGTCAGTTACTGTCCAGATCACATTGGTTAATCCCAATGGATATACGACAGGCGCATTATTCGTTACCGATGCAATTCCGCAATTGTCGGATGTTACCGGAACGCCAAGAGCAACCGGAGTGGCCGTGCAGGTTCCTGCATTTGCATTTACAGTGATGTTCACCGGACACGAAATGGCCGGAAGCTGATTGTCATTTACAATTATTGTCTGGTTGCAAACCGCCGTATTACCGGCAAGGTCAGTCGCAGTCCATGTGATAATGGTTGTGCCAATCGGATAATCACCAGACGCATTATTCGTGCCGGTAATATTGTTCACCACACTTACCCCTGAGCAGTTGTCAGCTGCAACAGGAGCGGGTATAGTAATAGTAGCATAACATACACCAGGATTTGCATTGCGTGTTAGGTTGGCAGGGCAGATAACTGTTGGATTAGTATTGTCTCTGAGTGTGATGTTAAAACTACAAGTGGTTGAATTTCCGTTGTCGTCAGTAGCGGTAATTAATACTGGCACCACAGTACCGTGGTTGCTGAATATTGTTCCGGCAGCCGGACTTTGTGTGATCGTAACTGAGTTGTCACAGTTGTCGGCAACTGTTATTACTCCCGTGAAATTTGGAAGGGTATAATTACACGATGAATTTAAGTTTGCATTGAAATTCGCAGGGCAATTGCTCAACGAAGGCGGAGTATTGTCATTTACAATTACCTGGAAGGTACAGGTGCTTGTGTTACCAGCATCATCGGTTGCCGTAATGGTAACAGTTGTTGTTCCATTTACAGTGCTATTCGCTGCTGGTGATTGAGTCAATGTAACATTGCTGTCGCAATTGTCACTTGTTACCACCGAACTGGTATAATCCTGCATCACGAATTGGCAAGTTGTGTTGGCAGAAACGGTTTGATTTGCCGGGCAATTTGTGATAGTCGGTGCAGTATTGTCTATAGGTGTAATGGTAAAGGCACAAACCGATGAATTCGATTCATTGTCCCAGGCCTGTATAGTAATTAATGTCGGAGTGGTGATAATTGTTCCGGCCGAAGGTGTTTGATCAACCAATGGATTCGGGTCACAATTGTCATTGATTGTTACACCGGATAACGAAACATAGTTGGGAACCACGAAACCACAGGAAGTATTGAAACTTACTGTTTGAGTGCTTGGGCAGCCACTAATATTGGGCGCTGTATTGTCTGCTGGTGTTACATCGAAGGTGCATACTGTGCTGTTACCTGCATCGTCTGTTGCAGTGATGGTCACAACCTGATTTGTGGTTATTACAGTACCCGCAATTGGATTTTGTGTCAATGTTACATTGTTATCGCAATTGTCTGTTGCTGTGATCGACATGGTCGAAATGTAATTCAATAAAGTATAATCGCAAGATGCACTGAAGGATACCGCTTGATTGATCGGGCAATTCGCAATTACTGGTGGAGTATTGTCTGCAACGGTAACAACGAAAGTGCAACTTCCCGTGTTACCACTGGCATCAGTGGCTGTAATGGTAATTGTTGTATTACCGGTAACTGTGCTGTTAGGAGCAGGGCTCTGGGTTAACACAATTGATCCCGATGCCGTGCATCCATCTGTTGCGCTTACCATTGAGCGGTAGTCCGGTAAGATAAATCCGCAAGAGGCATTTACTGAAACGCTTTGGTTACCAGGGCAAGTTACCACTGGTGCAGTATTGTCTACTCTGTTTATATTAAACGAACAGTTAGCAGAATTTCCTGAGGCATCAGTAACTGTTAAAGTTATAACAGTAATTCCAACTCCTGAAACAGCCGATCCAATAGCCGGAGCTTGTGTTACCACAAGTGCGCCTGCTGCTGTGCAATTATCGGCTACAGTTGCCATAGATGTATAATCAGGCAATGTTGCTGTACAACCAGCGCCAAGTGAAAGTGTCTGTGCCGCAGGGCAAGTTATTGTTGGAAGTGTAGTATCCACTCTGTTCACATTAAACGAACAGTTGGCGGAATTTCCAGAAGCATCGGTTACAGTCAATGTCACCGATGTAGTTCCAACTCCGGAAACAGGT
>JANMEE010000303.1:0-3340 GCA_031376645.1 Dolichospermum sp. OTE_75_concoct_329_sub
AAGAGTTAAACAATTATCAAAGGGAGATATTTAAGGATTACCGCCGAAAATATTCCGATAATAACCTAAACCGCACCGTCACAGATCCCATAATCAGCAAACAAGAATGGTACAATAAACACGGTATAAAGAGAGACTTTCAAGAGTTTCTGGAAACCTTAATCACTGTTACTAATAAAGCCCAACGGTTGATAGGTAATATAGTTTGCCCAGTAGAACCAACTATACTTGTCGCCAACAATAACCTCGACGTTGATATCTGGTTTACCTCAGAACAACGTACTCAGACTTATATAAATGCAATCAAATCAGGTCATAAATTCATCTTAGATTTATCACCCGCTGGGGCTGGTAAATCTCACACGGTGGGGGAATTTATGCCAGAACAATTTGGAGTTAATATGCTCTTCTACCTCAGCAATGAACACCGTAACCCCACTGTAGCAACTATTGAAAACTGGACTGATTTACCAGTCCGTCACGATGGACTAGTGGCAGATACTAACAAACTCACACCGTTAGGCAACCCCCAGGTACACTGGCCTCAATTAGGGGAGGAAACCAATGTTGAAGGAACTTGTCCTTTAACACATTTATTTAATGCTCTGGCAAATAAAGGATATAAAAAAGAAACATCCGCAGAAGCCAGTCTTAATCCCATCTGCAACGGTTGTAGACTCAGAGCTAATTGTGCGGGTAGAGATGCGGCTGGTAATGCCCTGCCAAGAGTCAATGGTTCTACCTTCCGACGTGATAGAAGGGAGGCACTAGCATCTAAACGAATTCGTGCCAATATCAACTCCTTACCTCAAGCTACAGATATGATTGAGATGAGGGCAGGTGGTATTGTTGATGAAGCTTCCAGACAAATACAACCTGTTGAATTCATCAGGGTTAGTTCTAAGGATTTTGACTCTTCAATGATGGAGGTGCAAACGTTATTACCCGCAGTTTATGACAAAATTAAGGGTTTAGTTTCACCATTGCGGGGACTCCTAACTGGAAATATCCCCCGTGTTCAGGAAACTTATCATGGATACAATGATGAATTAATCCGGGATTTATTAGGGACAATTCCCACAGATATACCAGAAATTATTGCCGAACTGGAAACTATTGCTCCCGATATTGAGGAATTGGTTCAACAGGCTGATAGTATTACGTTAGATGGGGTTGATAAGAGCGATCGCGAATCTGTCAGCAGAAAAACCTTGAAATTAATTCGTAGTCACCTCAATAAACAAGCTGCTCAGGAAACTTACAAGAATATCGAAAATTTACCTGTGAGATGGTTAATTCCCCTGCTAGAAATCATTGGAGAGATTAAACCAGGAGCGTTACGGGTTAAAAACAAACATTTAATTATTTCTACTAAAAACACCCGTCATGTTGATGTTCTCAAAGCTTTTGAGTTTGTTTTCTTGATGGATGCTACTGCTACCCGTGACAATATGGCTATGCAGTTGGGGATTAATCCAGAGGAAATACTGGTGATATCGGAAATCCCCCCAGATTATAGTAATCTGACTATTCACCAAATTACGGGTTTTGGCTTGCTGAATAAAGATCGTAGTAGATTGTTAAAAGAAAGAGTTACAGCACTGCGGAAAGAATTAGATCAACGTCATGATGGCAAGATTGCTTACATAGACCACTTGGCACATAAAAACAAGGGGGATGGATATTGGTTTGTTGATAATCGTGGTAGTAATGCTTATGAAAATAAGCAAGCCATTTGTAGTTTTGGTACTCCCTATCAAGATATTGGAGCATCTGAGCAAGCTTATATAACTTTAACGGGAGATAGAAGTGTTGGCAAGGAAAATGAAGCTTTTCAGGAGGTAATTAATCATTTAGTTCAGACTGAGGTTGTGCAGTGTGTAGGTAGAACTAGAGCTAATCGCAGGACGGAACGGGTGACTTATTATGTGGTTAGTGACAAAGATTTATCCTATTTAGCGGATTACTACCCTAATGCTAGGTTTATTAAGTCTGATGCTGTTGATATTTGTGCAGATGCCGGGACGGAAATCCAACAGACACGCAAGGGCATATTAACGGCATTCAAGCAATTGGTGGCAGAAGGGGTGACAGATTGGCAGAAGGTTCGTCAGGGGGTATTAGCTAAAGCTGCTGGGATTTCTCAATCATGGCTCAGTCAAGTTAGTCAGAAGTATTTCGGGGGGTGGAATAGCTTTAAAAAATTATTACTACTCCTATATAACTCTCTATATAGGGTTAATAATAATTCTTTGGAGGTTTTGACTAAGGAGGAACAGTGGTTTATTGATGAGTATTTGCCTCTGCTTAAATATGGCTGTGAAGGGGGTGGTGAATCGGCGGAAATGATCATTGAAGACGTGATTATATTTAGTGAACATCTTGGCTGGCAAGGGTTTTCTAGGGCTGTGAATGCAGCAACGATAGAAATTAAAGCTTTTTTAATTGCTTGTTTGATATCTGTGCTGCCGCAGGAGATTCATGATGAGATTAAGCGGTACTTGGTTAAAGTAGAACCTGAATATTAAGTTTCTACTTAAACCACCTGATTTTTTATAGTTGGATTAAAGCAATACAATATTGCGATGTAGCTTGCTGCTTTTTTTTAGGAGTGGGAGCAATTTCTTTTTGTTAAGAAAAAGTACATTGCCGCATAATGGACTTTTATAAGTGATTAAAATAGCATACAAAATACGGTAAAATCGAAAATTTTAAGGTAATATAAATGGCTTATAGTGATTTTACATTGAGTAAATTTAAAAAAGATTTCCATATTCATATTAATGAAAAAATGGATTTATTTGCTAATATTGAACCTATCCAAATAAGTGAACAACTTAAAAATAGTTTAGAAGAAACTAATGAACTGGCATTAGCAATTAATACTGAAAAAGCCCGTTCTGAAATGATTATTACGCCTATTTTATTAGAGGTAAGACGTAGGGCTAATTCTCAAATTAGTTTATTTTCAGGAAGTGATTTTAATGTTGATGTTGAAAAAGGTTAAAATGGTTATTGTGATTTTGTAATCCAGGGCTATTTCATTCTGGATTTAAGCAACGAATTTAGGTATTTCCAGCCATCGTGAGATAGAATCCCTGAAGCCCAAAATGGCGCATTTTCGTAAATACATAAAATGTCAGATTTTAGAATGAAATAGCCTTGTATAGAAAAGAATATTAATTTAATTATTGTAGCAACTGTCTTGATTGTCAAGTGATAATCCAGACAGTCGCTACAATAAATTTTGTTTTACGTAAAGGGAAAGGTAGAGCCATCATTATTAATTTCTTCCAAAATCCCTTGTTCATTAAGTTTAAAATCTATATCTGCACGACTT
>JANMEE010000305.1:0-6311 GCA_031376645.1 Dolichospermum sp. OTE_75_concoct_329_sub
AAACAGCTTGTACGCATGATGGTGGATGCTGATATGGAATTAACGCGCAAGATTGTGTATGGTACGCACACAGAAAATAAAAGGGCTAAAGTTTAAGATGAGTTTTTGGCGCAGTAAGAAAGTTAGAGAAATGGAAATTGGCGGTCCGAATCGAGCTACTCGTGTAAAATAGGTAACGATAAATAAGATCCCCGACTTCTTTGAGAAGTCGGGGATCTGAGTCTCTAAAGCTGACTAAATATGGACTTATTGCGATCGCTCCCTCTCGGACTTTACTTAGAAGAACCACAAACTTGGTTACACAAACTCGATCCGCGAGTGAAGTTAATTTGGTTATTGAGCTTTCTAAGTAGCTATATTGTCGCTAATAACTATTGGCGGGTATTACTGGTATTACTGCTAATTACCTTTACTGTATTTGCCAAAATTCCTCTGAGGGTGTGGCGACAACAAATGGGCTGGTTGTTGATACTATCATCTATGGTCTTAGTCATTGGCTCAATTAGTCCTGATGGATTAGGTGTAAGTTATCAATCCCGCTTACCTACAAATCAACAAATCCTTACTCAACCAATAACTGATAAAAATACCCAAGTTACCCCAGAAATAGCAGACAGTAATAAAAAATATAGCTATGTGCTATTTCAGAAAGGATTCGTGAGAGTAAATCGCCGTTCTTTGGATTTAGCAATTAGTTTGAGTACCATAGTTTTTACATTAATCTACAGCACTAATTTATATTTACTCACAACCGCACCGGAAGAAATCACTTCTGGCTTGGAAAGTTTAATGCAGCCTTTGCGAAGGTTCAATATTCCCGTCACAGAAATTACCCTGACGCTAACTTTATCTTTGCGATTTATTCCCCTGGTTTTAGAAGAAATTCAAAACTTAGTTCGTTCGGTGATGACTAGGGCAATTAATTGGAAAAAGTTAGGATTAAAAGGAGGAGCAAAAGTTTGGTTAATTGTGACTGAAAGATTATTAGAAAATCTGCTTTTGCGAGCGGAACAAATGGCAAATGCGATGATGGTAAGAGGTTTTACCAGTCCTAATGAGCATCGAGTCAGATGGCAAGAGTTAGAATTAAAAATAGGTGATTGGTTAGCGATCGCAACTTTAATGGTATTTTGGGGAATCAGGATAGCTTTTGGTGCTGATAGTACAGCGTAACATCATGCTCAGATCCCCGACTTCTTGGAGAAGTCGGGGATCTTATAATTATTTTTTGGTGCTGAAGATGGTAGTAAACATCATCAACATTCCCCCTGCCAAAATAATGATCGCTAATCCCCCTGCTACTAAATCCAAAGTATTGCTATTATCCATAATTGCTCCTATTAGTTAAGTTAACTGCCAATTGTCAACCGACTCAGTAATAGTACCTTATTCACAAATTAAAACGAACCTCCAAATGAGGAGATTCGCCAATACTTTCAATCAGATAGGATCAAACATCTATTTTAGTATTCAATTCATCATTCTTGAATCCACACCGAAACTGAACCATCATTACAAGAGAAATCAGCCCAACCCTCTTCATTCGTATAAACAGGTTCTTGAATATGTTCTGTCAAGTCGTAAAACTTGGCGTTAGGTTTACCAACTTCCATCCATTTACTACCACCAGATCCATTACTCATAACTACAGCCAGCACTTTGGGGTGTTCTGTGTCTCCTAGTCTTGTCCAGCCAATCACATTTTGGTCATCAAAATAGTCATATTGGGGACCATAGGCAAGATTCTGACGAGCATAGAGGAATTTGTCAATTAGCCCACGATGAGAAGGAATAACAATCTTGTAATCGTTACCATCTCTGCCCTTGTCTTCATATTCTGCACCATAATAGTCAGCATAGAATACACAAGGATAACCTTCGCCACGGAGAAGAATCAACGCATAAGCCAAAGGTTTAAACCAAGGTTCAACAGGTGATTCTAAAGCTTGTAATGGTTGGGAATCGTGGTTTTCCACAAAAGTAACAGCTTGAGTAGGTCGTTCCTGCATTAATGTCCCATCCAGAATACACCGCATATCATAGTCAGCACCTGATTTACTGGCCCGGTGGAAATTGAAGTGGAGGGGAACATCAATTAAGGACATTTTGTTCTCAACAGTATCGAGATACCAGTGCAATGAGGTGATATCATCATCCCAATATTCACCCACTGCAAATAAATCTTTGCCCACATATTCTCTGAGTTGATCCAACCATTGGGGAAAGAACCAGGCAGAAATATGTTTAACGGCATCAATGCGGAAACCATCAATTTCCGTATTGTCAAGATACCATTCACCCCAACGAGTTATTTCTTCTCTAACTTCCTGGGATTGAAAGTCTACATCACATCCCATCAAATAGGCAAAGTTACCTTTTTCTAAGGCGACATAATCATCAAATTTTTTACCATCAAATAAATAGATAGTATTTTGCTCTTGGGAATACTCATCATAATCTACAGCATCAAAGTGCCACCAATGCCACTGAAAGTCGGAATGTTTGCCTTGACGACCGGGAAATGTGTAATGGGTATAAGCCTTGATGTCTTGTGGTTCACCTTTAGGATTAAGCCGATTATGATCGGAAAATGGTGTCGCTTTAGCTACTTCGCTTTCATCTCCTCCCATTCTGTGATTGAGGACAGTATCTGCGTAGACTTTTAAACCCTGTTTGTGAAGTGCTTGAATAGCATCTAAATACTGTTGGCGATCGCCATATTTGGTGCGAATTGTGCCTTTTTGATCAAATTCGCCCAAGTCGTACATATCATATACACCATATCCCACATCATAACCACCAGCTATTCCTTTATAGGCTGGTGGTAGCCACAAAGCCGTAAAACCTGCTTTAGCTAATTCTTGAGCTTTGTTCTTCAGATCATTCCACAAGATTAAATCGGGATCGATATACCAGTGGAAATACTGCATCATTGTGCTGTTGACATGAGACATTTAGCTGATTTCCTCGTTTTATTTTAAAATGAATGATGGCGATAGATAGAAAGTAGAAAGCCTGATGTTTTCAGTATTTTCTAAGCCACAACAGTATTGATGTTTGCCTTTTAATATATACAACACTTGTGGTAAATTTTACGATAAATTGCTGTAATTTTTATTTTGATGTCGAGTTTATCAAAAAATATAGACAAAAGAATATCAGTAACATATAACTAATAGCCTAATGACTACCTGTTACCTATCCCAAATTAACAACGACTATTGTTATGTATAATAATACACAGCTACAAATTATTCTTTCTAATTCAATTGTTGCCAATGTTTTACCTGCAATAGCCCAACTTGATTTACCTAATTGGTGGTTGGCTGGGGGTGCAGTCAGAAATACAGTTTGGCGTTCTCTTTTTGGGCAAGAATGTAGTTTATTTATCAAAGACTTTGATATTGCTTTCTTTGATGATGCCGGAAATCGTGACCAAGAATTATTTGCCAAGTCTACTCTGAAAACACAGTTTCCTGAACAGGAGTTTGATGTCAAAAATCAAGCCAGTTTTGGGCATTGGCGGTCGGGAAAAATGACCTATAATAGCACAGAAGATGGGATTCAAAATTGGTTACATACGGCGACTGCTGTAGCAGTTCGCATCACTAAACAAGGAGAATGGCAATTTTTCACTCCCTACGGTCTAGATGATTTATTTAACGGGATTATTCAACCAACACCAGTACATATTAATAATCCAGATGCTAATGAAAAAGCAGCCAGTTTTTTGCAAAAATGTCCTTGTTTACGATTGCTAAAAGATGAATAACGATTTATGAACTCCCAACCAGAAGAAGATTTGCAACGTCGTCTCCAAAATCTAGAAGCAGAAATCAAATCTGCTCGTGTTAATGCTCCTCAACCAGCAGCACAGACACCTGTAACCAGATTTTCTCAATGGAACTTATATTTAGAAAGATCCAGAAATTGGTTTAATAGTTTATCAATAATTAAAAAGCTGGCAGTTACAGGTATAGTCATGTTGATAACTGTTTGGATGCTGCAAACAGTATTTGCTCTAGTTGCTTCTGTGATTAGTCTGGCGGTTTTGGCAGGGTTAGTGTATGTTGGATACAAATTTTTTATTGCTAATGGACAAGCAAAATAAGCAATAACCTATTTTAATCATGCCAATGGTGGCGAAAAAAAATCACAGGTAATTATTTAATGGCGAATCCAATGATCGGCAAAAGTAGTAGTCAGTCTATCCGCCCCAAAGAACCGAAAAAATCCAAGATTACGCCATTAGCGACCAGGCGTTTTGTTGCTTGGACGGTGGAAATAACACTCTTTGTTGCCAGTGGGTTAGTTCCTTATGCTTTGGGCATATATGTAAATTCTCGTAGTGAGATCCGCCGAGTTCCTCTGAATCCTGTTCTAGTAGTCACAGAAAAAGCGATCGCCAGACCCCTAGCATTACCTGTCAGTTATGGTATTCGCAACGTTGCTTGGCCGACTAATATTTTGTGGACATTAGCCCTATTATTACCCACAGGCCTCTCCGCGTGGCAATTGTATTTATTAGCTAAAACTGGTAGTACCATTCCCAAGCGTTGGTTTGGTGTGCGAGTAGTTAACGCAGCCGGAACAGCCCCAGGTTTAGGCACAGTGCTAGTCAGAGAAGGATTAGGGCGTTGGACTGTACCAATTTCCGCAGCTTATTTGCTCTGGCGTTACAGCTTTGTTTTCCCCAACTTAGCTCTGTTTACATCTTTGACGATGTTAATGATTTTAGCAGAATCAAAGGGCTGGCCTGTGCAAAAGCAGCGCCGCTCTTTTCATGATCAACTAGCAGGGACATACACAATAGATGTAACAAGCACTGTTACTCATCCTGGGGAGCAGTCAACAACAAACGGAGATGATGTAGATAGTTCCTCAACTCAACAATCTAGTCCCATTCCTTCCCCAAGAAATAACCCTAATCTCAGTCTGTTTTTAGTAGGGCTGACTAGCATGATTGCTGTGTTATCAACTTTAATCGGTACACAAATATATATCCAAACCCAAGAAAGCCAACGCAGAAGCGAACAAACTAATAGTCAAAAGTTTATCGAACTTATCAAAGCACTGAATCCCAACAACGGTGTTACCAATGAAGATCGCCAAAGAGCCATTTTAGCTTTGGGTAGTATTGATAATAAACAGTCCATCAAATTATTAATTGACTTATTAGTCAAAGAAACAGATCCCAAAACCCTGGATACCATTCAACAAGCTTTAACTAATACTGGTTTTAAAGCCATCCCCGAATTAAACCGCATGAATCAGTTTCTCGCTAGAGAACTAGGATCTATGGGTAAAAGTCCAAATTGGGAAATTAGACAAAATCAGTTAATTCTCACTCAGCAGGTAATTAATAAAATTCTGGCTATCTATAGTGGCAAAATTAACAAAATTGACTTGAGCAACAGTCAATTAGGCACTCAAATATCTGGAGAAAAGCCCTTATTTAACCTGGTATTAAACAATATTGATTTATCAGGAATTGTTTTGAAATCCGCCAATCTTAACCAAGCTAATTTCCAAGGTAGCCGTTTCCGTAGCGTCGGTGAAGATGGACGTTGGGATACTTACGATGATGTGATCGCAGATTTAAATAACACTCAGTTAAAACAAGCTAACTTAAGTGATGCCAATTTGAGTCGTGTTTCCATGAGTCGTAGTGATTTAAGTCAGGCTAATCTTAACAAAGTCAACTTATCCTACACCCGGCTATTTGCAGCTAATCTCAGCAGCGCCCAGTTGGTAGGTACAGATTTACGCAATGCCATTTTAGAAAATGCCATTCTGACAAATGCAGATTTAAGCAATGCTAATTTAACCGAAGCAAATTTATATGCTGCTCATTTAGTCCGTGTTTCTGCCATTGGTACACAATTAGCTTACGCAAATTTAACTAAAACTGATTGGCAAGGTGCAGATTTATCCGAATCCTATTTAGATTATGCTAATCTCAGTAATGCCAACTTAAGTGCTACTAGGCTTACTGGTGCTAGTTTACGCTCGGCTAACTTAGAAAACGCCAATTTGCGAAATGCTGATTTAAGTCGTGCTGATTTACGGGGAGCAAATGTCTCTGGAGCAGATTTTCAAAGCACAATTCTCTTTGTCGGTAAACAAAATCCCGCAGATCAATTTGTGGAAACACCTGATCTTGGTTCACAAAATGCCTCAATCAAAGGAGTAGATTTTAGTAAAGCTAAAAATTTAGATCCTCAACAATTGGCATTTATTTGTACTCAAGGTGGACTTCATTCTCGTTGTCCATAACAGGTTACAGGTGACAGGTTACAGGTGACAGGTGA